>NZ_DCEA01000073.1:0-3968 GCF_002316705.1 Syntrophomonas sp. UBA1041 | reverse complement strand
GCATCATTCATCTGAACTTGTAAGTAATTTTTATATGTTGCCCTGAACTATTAGGCAATCCCGAATAGTTGCTGGATTCTATTTAAGCCACATTATCCCAATGTCACCCAGGTAATCGTTAAAATCTAGCGGTTTGGGTAGCGGAGCTTCATTGAAGGTCTTGTCAACCCACATTGTTCGGCATTTCAGCTTGCCTTTATGCCAAACATACAGCCAAACTACATGAACCGGTTTCTTCTCTGCGCGCACCTCATTAGTTGCGTCCTTAATCATTCGCTTAATGGCGGTTTTATTCTTCTTGTCCACCACCACATGAGCCACAAATCGTTTACAGATCGGGCACGAAACGTCCTGAATCTCTGTGATTTGGTACATTATATCCCTCCTAATTGCGTAGCCAACTTATAAATCTGGCAAGGGCAGAGCTGGCTTAATGTTTATTCGCCTGAAAGTGGTTTTAACTCTTTAACCAGATTTCTTGGTTCAACAAGCTCCGCATTTTTAATACGAACACCGCTCGAATTCATAGTTATTAAATCTGTTCCTACCGTTAATTTAAGTGGTTCGCTTTTCCCAACCAATGCCATGCACTCTTGCACATGATGCACTGTTTCATGCAAACAATTAGTAACCATGCGTTTTATAGCCGTTTCCTGCCTATCAAGCAGGCCAATACCCTCAATGATATTGAGTAGCTGGCCCTTCACATCATTGAGCAATATATTTGCCATTAAAGCGTCGACATAACCGACTTGAGTCTTATCAAAGATAATTGCTTCTTTCGGGATTTCATTGACTCCTACAAAACCGGAACATTCTACCTCTTCGGATGAAACTCTTTTACCAAAATTCATTCTTTACCATTCCTTTCTTGTTTGAAATTCACTTTTCTTTGCCTTGCCCTTGCCCAAACAAAAAGCCGCCGATTTACCAACTTCCATGGCTGTATTCACAGTTGCAGAAGTCTAACCGACGGCCTTTGGTTCAACAAAGTATATTTGTGAGTGGCCCGGGGACTTCCACCCCGGGACGGTTGCGATTTATGGCCTATCATGTCCATTACCCGGCACTATCGGCCAGATAATGGCTCACAACAACTACCAACGGTAAAATTATGCAACCTGCGCCGAACCTAGCGTCTTTAACGAATTCCGCCACCACCCACTTGTGCCTATAGCACCATAGATAATATAGTCAAATCCGACTTCCGGTGAGTCTTACACCGTGATCTGAGGAATTGCACCCACTTTCAGTCGGTATTTGCTATCAAGTTAAATGCGGGGCAGGGCGGCCTTCGGCATGACCGCCCTTGCGTGCCGGAGGTAAAAACACTAACCCCGCAAATCTTAATCTCTATTCGCCCATGGTGTTAAGCATGAGTATCACCGCCTAACGCGATTATTCGCTATCTAACACCCAGTAGCCAGTACCGGTGCCTGCTCCTGCGCACCCATCTGCCAGCCTTCTTGAGCTCAAAATATTGTCTACGAGTTATCTGTTTCAATCCGTTACCTCCTTACTCCACTTAATCAATCCCCAGACAGCCAGCAAGAAATAAACTGCAAACAAAAAAGCCTGAGCACAAAGCCCGGCTCGAAAGTCGATTATATAAAACACCCGCGTTCGTCGCCATTCAGAAGATAATTCCGAAGGCGTTCGGATAGGTTTTGATCTCGCAGTTCATGAAGGATATCCGCCTGTCGCTTGCTTATCACCGGATAACCATATTTCTCTATAACCTGTTTAAAAGTCATCTTAGGCGTCCGTTTGACTACATTTGGCCAACTAAGAGCAAAACTTCTTACTTCGGGGTACTCCAAGCCGGTATCACAGAATACCGCAGGTACTTCGGGGTACATCGAACGGACGATATTGAGCAGAACCGTTGAGTCCTTGCCGCCGGAAAAGGAAACATAAACCCGACCGTTCCAATGCTCGTACCATTCCTGTATACGGCCACGGGTAATAATTAATTTATGCTCCAAGTCTAAGGCTTGAAGTTCTCGTAATTCACTGTATTCCATCACGCATTCACCCTATCGCCCTTTCCGGGTCAATTTCAAAATACCTGAAACTAGCCTTAAGGAATGCTACGATGCTACCGTTGTTCGAGTCAGGTAGATTTTCTAAATGCTCGACAACCTTCTCCTGCCATTCGTCTAATTCAATATCCCTATCATGGAAAATCTCGATAGTTCGTTGAATATAGATTAAATTCTCTTTACTAACTCTCATATGTTCTTTATTGAAATAAAACTCATATGCTCTTAAATAAAAATCAATGAAAGGGTCGTCATGTTCAATGACGTATAAGTTAGTCTCTGTAGTATTCTCTGTGTAATCTCTGGTAATGGTCGGGTCATATTGAACCGTTGCATCGGCGCAAAGTGAGCCGTCCATCGTATCAATTTGACACTTTGGTGGATTATCAAGGGTTTCCAGTTTTTCATAGTTTAATCTGTACCATTTTGTACGGTCTATTTTAAGTTTGTTGTAATTACCGCTGACAACCCAACCGTCTTTTTCCAGCTTTATAAAAGTGCGTTTGATTGTGCTTACGCTCCAAAACGGAAACTGTTTCTGCCATTCTTCGTAAGTGTTATACGTCCAGTAATAGCCATCACGATAATTATTTCTGGTTTCTTTGTTGTGTTCTAGCCAATAATTTAATTGTTGAACAATGATTGACTCATTCAACCCTATCTTTTCGGCTAATTCCGTGTTGACTGTTATCGGCTTTTTATTAAATAAGATACTCAATACATTCACCTATCCCCTCGGTGTACTCCCATAATAAATAAGCCATGAGCAAACGGCAGGGATTACCGTCTTTCGGTAGCTAACCTATCTCATGGCATAAAAAAAACACCCTCCACAGAAGGTGTCTTGTTATCAATGTAATAGACTTGTCTGATGACCATTTACATTCAAAACCTTTAGCTTAGGTGGCTTGTCTCTACTCTCTTTCCCCGCCTTCTCTATTTGCTCTTTTGCGCGGGCGATCTTACAATCCCTTTCGGTATAAAACATCGTCTTGAAATACTGATACTTGGTGATATCGCCGCCATTCCAGTATATCTCCGGATTGACACAATACTTTTGAACCCCGCCACTTTCACCCTGAAACAGAATGTTCTTTTCGGTCAATGACTTTAATATCCGCTTAGTTTGCCGCTGCTCACGGTCTATGATATGGGCTATGTCGTCTAACTCTAGCGGCCTCACTTGCTTGCCCCTACGCTTCTCCACTAAAAAATTAGAATTGATCTCGCAATAAGGGAATAGCAAGGTAATACAATAAACCTCATTTGAACTGAGCACTTTCTTCATTCCTAACGCCTCCCAGACCTCACCATAAAATTTAACAAACTGTCTGCGCTCCTTCTGCTTCTTAGGCTTCTGTTTCCCGTCTGTGTCGATAAACGTACTGCCATTAAAAACCCTAGTCTCTGTATACTGATGCCCCGGCAAAGGAGGCCGGATTAACATATATCCCATTGAAGCAGCCTGCGCCTGTAATTCTGCCAATGAAGCCGTTACAACCACCACCATTCCTAGCCCGGACAAAAATGTCCAAAATCGGGCAGTTTGCAGGACAAAAATGTCATGCCCCTATCGCCTACTTTTCGGGGCATTGAGCCGAAATCAACCGCGTTTCTTTCTTAATTCTTATATGTTCAAAAGATTTTTAGCTCTTCACACGGCTGTAAATCCGAATTATTACGTCCCTGAAAATCCTATCCGTAATGACCAATCTATAGCCCTTCCTTACCACAAAGAATCACCACCTTAATAAAAAAAGCCCCCGGGCATCGAAGTGCCTGAAGGCGAATCATAATCTCATATTCAATTCACTAATCCAGAAAACACAAAAACCGCTGGCTGAACACCAACGGCTCTCACATCACTCCTGATGATACTATTATACCATGGAATTTTAACCTGTGTTCGTAGAAAATGCCGACGAT
>NZ_DCEA01000057.1:0-9115 GCF_002316705.1 Syntrophomonas sp. UBA1041 | reverse complement strand
CATGGTGTAGATTTGACTGGCGGCAAATACATCGCCACCTGGGGAGTTGAGCATCACCACCACATCCCCATCCTCAGCGTACAGCTCATTTTTAAACTGCTTGGGGGTAATATCGTCCTCGAACCAGCTGTCCTCAGCAATATACCCATCTAAAAAGAGGGTTCGATCCTGCTCGTTTTTGAGCCAGTTCCAAAACTTTCTGCTCATTTGCCGACCTCCTTTCTTTTGGTATTGGCATACGCGCCCACATCTTCAAGCTTCAGCATGTTGCCGTTCATGGCATAAATATCGCCATGCTCGATGGTGTTCATGTTTTCTAAGGTTCTTACATCGTTGGGGCTTAAGAAACCGTTTTGAATACCTATGGCGTAGCCTTGCATTCTCGAAGAATAGTCGCCCCGCAATAGTCCGTCCACCACAAAACCCACAAAATACTGACCTTTTTCGGATTGGCTGAGCAGAGCCTTGTTCATTCCTTGCTCAAGCCTTACCAGCCAGGGCCGGATGGTATGGACTACAAAACTGATAGATTGATGCTCGATGTTGCTGAAAGTGGCTTTATCCAAATTGGCCACCAGATGGGGCGGCACCCGAAAGATCCGGCATATCTCCTCAGTCTGAAACTTTCTGGTCTCCAGAAACTGCGCCTGTTCCGGCGGAATACCGATGGGCTGGAACTTCATGCCTTCTTCCAGAACTGCTACCCGATGGGCGTTGCCGCTGCCCTGGTAGACCGCGTTCCAGCTTTCCCGGATTCGGGCCGGGTCTTTGACTACCCCGGGATGCTCTAAAACTCCGCCTGGACTGGCTCCATTGGCAAAGAATTTGCCCCCGTACTCTTCGGTGGCGATTGCCATGCCGATGGCGTTCTTGGCCATGGCGATGGGGGAGTAGCCCACCAGTCCGTCAAAACCAAGCCCGGGAATATGCAGGATATCTTCTGGCCTTAAGATCACATATCCGGTGTTCTTGCGGTATTCGAAATAGAGCTGCCCATCAGTTGTCCGATCCACTGTCATACGGTCGGGCAGCAAGGGATAAAGAGCTAAGATTCGGCCCCTACCGTCTCTAATTATCTGGGCATAGGCGTTGCCCCATAATAAAAGATGACTCATCAGTGTTTCCCGAAACACAAATGAAGTCATCTCCGGATTAGGCTCATCATGGAGCAGATAATATAGCTGGTGGTCTGTGGCTTTCTCCTTGCCATTGTCCGTGGATCGGTAAATATTGAGTGGCAGACTGGCTATGGTTTCCGCCAGAATTCGGACGCAAGCATATACCGCGGTGGTCTGCATGGCCGTTCTTTCATTGACGGTTTTGCCGCTGGCGGTTCCGCCGAAGAAAAAGCTGTATGTGCTGCCATACAGACGATTTTTAGGACTTGCTCGGGGTTTCAGCAAGCCCGAAAGAAAAGGTATTTTCATAAATCGTTCCTCCTGAAAATGGGCATGAAAAAAGCACCTCCGAGGAGATGCTCAAATATTATGTAACTATGGTAATCGAATTATGTTTAGCTTATTATGCCATCTATTAAGATTATTCCCTTTTTGTGCTTCGAAATAAATTCTGTTCGCAACTATGTCCGCTGCTCTTACAAGTAGTTTTGATTTGGAATTGCACAATTGTAATTGTACATCTAACAGTCTGGGAAAAATTGGTGGATAAAAGGCATTGTAACTGTAATTATATGTTCCATTTCTAAATTCTTGTTCAAGCCCCTCTTTTAATTCATAATATCCATTGGTTGCGGTTGTATGTTCATCGATGTAAAAGTACAGCCGCTCTATATTATCTGGAGCAATCACATTCTTGCGAATCAAGTTTTCAAAAGCTCTTTTAACTCCAATCTTGTATGCGTAATCAAGATATCTTTGTTTATCTTTCTTGCTTTCAAAAATCCTATCCAAGACCGACTTTTGATCAATTACTGCCCCGAATTTGTAACAGTTATTAAGGGAACGAAATAGCTTACCTTTATCCTTATTCGATAAATTAGTTGCCTTAAGTTCAAATTCTTTTGGCAAGTTTCTTGCGGTCCGGATTGCTTTTTCAGCAGCAGCATATCTGTGTGACCATTCCTCCTTAGAAAGGGTACCTAAGATTATCAAGCCGCCGAAAACAAAGATATCATTATGTACTTTGTCAAACACTCCAGATTCATCAGAATAAATATAAATATTCATATGAAACCCTCAAAACAAAAAAACCGCCAATTGGCGGCCTCGTGACCGACGACATTACATGTCGCTTAAACGCTAATTCGGTTACACGAGTATACAGCGTATTTCTACCTGCATATTAATTATATGTTTAATGAGGGCGAAAGTCAACGGAGTCTGGTTTTTTTTAATTTTACATTAAATGATAATTATTCCTCTTTGATCATATACACTACCATCGTTACCCTCATGTCGAATAGCCCTATCCAACGCCATAATCAGTGCAACAGCTCCATCAATCCGTTCGGTGCTTTTCTCTTTATCGGGCTTGATATTGCCTGCCGGATCAGTTCGGATAAAGATATTATCCATCATCCAGCGCAGAACCGGATGGCCGCCATGGGCGATCTTTTCTTCCAGGGTCAGTTTCATTAGTTCCTTGGTAGGAGGGGACATATCCTTAAACCCCTGGCCAAACGGCACCACTGTAAAACCAAGCCCTTCCAAGTTTTGCGTCATTTGGACCGCGCCCCAGCGGTCAAAGGCGATTTCTTTGATGTTATACTGGGTCCCAAGTTCCTCGATGAAGCTTTCAATGAATCCGTAGTGGACCACGTTGCCTTCGGTGGTTTTCAGAAAACTTTGTTTTTGCCACAGGTCGTAGTTTACGTGATCGCGTCGTACCCTGAGGTCGAGGTTTTCTTCCGGTATCCAGAAGTAGGGGAGAATATGAAATTTATCGTCCTCATCAACCGGAGGAAAAACCAATACAAAAGCCGTTATATCGGTAGTGCTGGATAAGTCTAACCCGCCATAGCAAACTCGGCCTTTTAATTTTCCCGGGTCAACCTTGAAAGCACACTTATCCCATTTCTCCATGGGCATCCAGCGTACTGCCTGTTTGACCCATTGGTTGAGCCTAAGCTGCCGGAAGCTGTTTTCCTCAGCAGGGTTTTGTTTCGCACTTTCACAGGCAGCTTTAATCTTGTCGATACTTACGGTTATTCCCAGCGACGGATTAACTTTTTTCCACACTTTAGGATCAGTCCAGTCGTCATCTTCCTCTGCTCCATAGATTACAGGATAAAACGTCGCATCATGCTTACGACCGGCTAGCAGATCTTTGGCTTTTTGATGCACCTCATAGCAAATACTGTTGACGTTATCGCCCGCTGTCGTGATGAGGAAGTAGAGCGGCTGCATCCTGGCATCCCCGGAGCCTTTGGTCATGACGTCAAACAATTTCCGGTTAGGCTGGGTATGCAGCTCGTCAAACACCACGCCGTGGATGTTGAAACCATGCTTCGAGTAGGCTTCAGCCGACAGCACTTGATAAAAACTATTGGTCGGCAGGTAAATAAGCCGCTTGGTGGAAGCCAGGATCTTAACCCGTTTGTTCAGTGCGGGACACATCCGCACCATATCGGCGGCAACCTCAAACACGATGGACGCCTGCTGGCGGTCAGCGGCACAGCCGTAAACCTCGGCACGCTCCTCGTTGTCCCCGCAAGTAAGAAGCAAGGCAATGGCGGCCGCCAGTTCAGACTTACCCATTTTCTTTGGAATTTCCACATAAGCCGTATTGAATTGCCTATAGCCGTTTGGTTTCAGTATCCCAAAAATATCGCGTATAATCTGTTCCTGCCAGTCGATAAGTTCAAAGGGCTTGCCAGCCCAGGAGCCTTTGGTGTGGCACAGGGCTTGGATGAACGCCACAGCATAGTCGGCGGCATCTTTGCTGTATTTTGAATCCGGTGCCATAAACTGTGTCGGTTTATATTTCTTGAGTTTGCGTACGATTGCCGCCTCCTTTCTTAAAGCGAATAAAAGAAAAGAGCCTCATTAAGAAGCTCTGTTAACCGTATATTTTTTGGCCTTCAGTTATTTGCTCTCATCTTCCTCGCCCGTCAGGATAAAGCGCGCGTACTCGGTCTTGTGGTCATTAAGGTAATTAACCAGTTCGTGAAAGCCTCGGGAGTATGCTTCCTGCCTAACGCGGTGGATGTCAAACATATTCGTGACGCCGCTTTCCCTGATGGCTAAAATCTGCAACCGAATGGTTTCGTTCATTTGGTCTCCTCCATTTCTGCCGACTTGGCGGCGCAGGGTATCATCAAGTTTTCTTATTTCATCCTCGCCAAATACTACCCCCAACCCACTACCGGAGTCCCAGCTGACAAATACGGTGCCGGTATCATCTATAAATGATACAGTGCCTTGGTCGCCAGGTTTCAGCCTGGTGTACGGGTCCTCCATACGGACCAATTCGACCCGCGTACCCGGGGAAAAATATGACCTGAGCGCCTTTAACATTTCAGGATGAATCTGCTTCATGCTTCAGTCTCCTCCTCCGAATTGCGCTGGCCGTTTTTGAAAGCGGCGCTGCCGGTCAGCCTGGAGAGCAGGATTTTCCGTTCCGTTTTGTATTCCGGCCCGATAAAGCCTAGGCGCAGCAGGAAGCAGCGAAAAGTGTATTTTTCGTTGTCATAAGCCTTTTCAGTGGCGGTTACCCGATGCTGGTTCTTGGCCATGGCGCAGAGCGCCCCGATGAAGCGGGCATAGGCGTTGACTTCTTCCGCTGCAAGGCTTCTGGAGAACCAAGGGAAACGCAGCCTGTCCTCGGTCAGTTCAATTGGCAACCTGTCTGTGTCCAAGGCTTTCTTAATAAGGGTTTCCTTGCTCTTAACCAGTCGCTCCAGATTGGCAATGGCGGATTCGGTAAAACCTTCCCTGGGCATCTCAATAACCAGTTCGCTCGGCGCTTCAAATTGAAATCCGCGCTGGTCAAGCTCGTTTAATAGTTGCTCAAGATCTTCCTCACTGTTGTTTTCACTGGCGCTGAGAGTGCCTTCTTTGTTGACGGTAAACCCGCCGATGACATAAGCAAATGTGGGAGCGCCTTTGTATTCCGATGCAGTATTCAGGATTTCGCTGATCACCTGAACCAGTTCTTTACGCCTAGCGCCGGTAACGTTAAACTTAAATTCCATGAGATCGACCACCTTTCTGTTTTGGTAGTCATATACATCACTCTTAAGCTGTGGAATAGCAAGCCTTTATACCAGTTTTGGCACACTGTTAAAGGGTATTTTCTGACCATCGCGCATAAGAAAAACATCAATGTCGGAACCCTTAAACTCAATGTACCTATTCACAATAACATCACAGAACTTCTCATCCAGTTCCACAGTGTAGCAAATCCGGCCGGTCTGCTCACAGGCGATCAGGGTGCTGCCCGAACCACCGAACGGATCAAGAACAATACACCCTGTCATGCTGGAGTTGAGTATCGGGTAAGCTACCAGCGGCACGGGTTTCATAGTCGGGTGGTCAGTATTCTTCCTGGGTTTGTCAAACTCCCAGATGGTAGACTGCTTACGGTCGGAGTACCAGGCGTGTTTGCCCGCTTTCTTCCAGCCAAACAGGATCGGCTCGTGCTGCCACTGGTATGGCGAGCGCCCCAGTACCAGCGACTGCTTTTTCCAGATACACGTTCCCGAGAGATAGAATCCTGCTTCTAAAAAGGCTTTGCGGAAATTCAGTCCTTCGGTATCGGCGTGGAACACATAGATACTTGCGTCCTTGGCCATCGCCTTTTCGGTCAGGGTGAAAGCTTCCAGCAGAAACTGATAGAACTTTTGGTCCGCCATGTTGTCGTTTTTAATTTTGCCTGCTGTACCCTCATAATTGACGTTATAGGGAGGGTCTGTCACCACCAGGTTGGCAAGTTTACCGTCCATAAGCAGGGAAAAGGTCTCCGCTTTGGTACTATCACCGCAGACCAAGCGATGCTGCCCCAGTAACCAGAGGTCACCCGCCTTAGTTATAGCGGGCTTGGCTAGTTCGCCTTCTACATCAAAGTCGTCTTCTTTAACGTCCTCGGCACCGCCCAATAGTTTGTTCAGTTCCGTGTCATCAAAGCCGAGAAGAGATACGTCAAAATCGGCAGCCTGCAAATCCGCAAGCTCTACCGAGAGCATCTCCGCGTCCCAGCCAGCGTTCAGGGCAAGGCGGTTATCGGCTATAATATAGGCCCGCTTCTGGGCTTCAGTCAGGTGTTCTGCGAACACACAAGGTACTTCAGTAATACCTTCCTCCTTGGCAGCTAGGATGCGCCCGTGTCCCGCGATAACATTAAGGTCTTTATCTACGATGACCGGGTTGACGAAGCCAAACTCCCTGAGTGATGCTCGAAGCTGAAGTATTTGCTCCTTGCTGTGGGTGCGGGCATTGCGAGCATAAGGTACTAACCGATCGATATTAACTTTTTCAAAACGCCCGGTTGTGTTCATCTATACCTACCGTCCTTTCCTGCCTGACAGCAGGGCTTCCATAATATCATCCTGCGGGTTGCCGACGAAGGCTGTAGTGCAATTCTGTTTTACAATGTCAAAAATCTCGTACCAGATGAGGTTGGCCTGCTTCTGAAAAGATTGACTCATCTGTACGAAGGGGCTGGCTATAGCGCCACCCGTAGTCGGATGTTTGCCCAAAAGCCCATAGGTGCTGATGGCTTCCTCACACTGGATGTAGCGAGTGAAAGCCTGAGCATAGGCTTCAATCAATCTTGGGTTAACGAATTTCTCACACCCGCGCTCTTTAAGCCATTTCCAAGTTTCTCTGAACAGATCGTCAGCGCCCAGCGGCTTACCATCTCTCTGTCTCGCGCTGAGGTAATCGCTGGGCGTTGGCATATCTTCTCCATATAAATCGGCCGCATCGTCAAGGTCGTCCGCTTCAAGCATCGACTCGGGATGCAGTTCCGGGGCGGCTAAAACTTTTGCGGCCTTTCCGGCCGAGATTTTGTCAGCCAGGGGCTGCGGCTTGTCACCGGCGCGGACCCTGCGGCCGCCCCTATTGGTTCCGTCTTTTGCCACAAGCCTTCACCTCCTTACTGTGGCGTGGTTTAATCCCCCGTTTGAACCGTAATTTTTACGCGCGAAGGGGGCCGCCCGTTTTCCAGGCGCAAAGAAACAAGGATTTTCCTCCCCCTCCCCTTGAGTGTTCTTTGTTTCTTTGTTATCATTTAATCAAAGATTCTTTGTATGTTTTTCGTTGAATCAGCATATACTACCAAAGGAGGAATACTAGTGTCTCAAGTTAAAACTAAAGGAGAATATCCTATGATAAAAAAACGTATCTCGGTATCTCAGAAACGCCAGATAACCATACCGATTGAGTTCTATAACAGCGTCGGCATTGATAAGGAAGTAGAATGCTATGTCCAAAACAATGCCATCATCATCCGTCCCATCCGGGAAAGCAGCGGAGAATTTGACGAACAGATCTTGGCCGATTTAATAGCACAAGGGCTGTCAGGACAAGAACTGCTTGATAAGTTTAAGGAAACCCGACGCCAAATCCGTCCCGCTGTGGAACGCTTGCTTGATGAAGCCCGTCTTGCTGCTCAGGGCCAAGCATCGAGCAAAACTTATGAAGATGTTTTTGGCCCGGAGGCGGACTGATGACCAAATTAGTCATTCTGCCTCCCGCAGCTCGCTATTTCAAAAAGCTAAAAGAGAAACCGCTGAAAGACAAATTCCAGGCCGTCATTGACCAGCTTCTGCTAGATCCCTATTTTGGTGAACCTAAAACCGGTGATCTTAGCGGCGTATATTGCTGTGATGTCTTCCACAATAAAACCAACTACGAGTTGGCCTATACCATTGTTGAAGAAGATGACGAAACCGTAGTCGTGATACTTGCGGGTACCCGTGAAAACTTCTATAAAGAACTGAAGCGGTACATGAAATAATGATGCCAATTCTTAGCCATCGCTTTGTGATATATCTCTTTACCCCCAGCGGCCGCCTTCCTTAGCTGTTATGGTTGAGTGGCAGCTAGTGCATAACGCCATGAGATTATCCGCTGCATGGGTTCCACCCCTTGAAAGCGGTACAACATGGTGCACCTCCTCAGCTGGTGTCAATTTACCTTCCTTCTGACACCTTTCACAAAGGGGATGCTCATTTATATACCGGTCGCGGATTCGCTTCCAAGTCCTGTTATAGCGTTTCTTCACGATCGGATCACGCTGGTACTTTTCATATTGTTTGTCGGTCAGCTTTTGATGTTCTTCGCAAAACCTGTCGTGTGTCAGCTTCGGGCAGCCAGGGTAAGAACACGGTCGTTTGGGTTTAAAAGGCATTAAACTTCACCTCGTTAAAGGATACAAAAAGCCCCCGCAAAGCAACCTGCGGAGGCCTAATGATTTAAGCAATTTTCTATTTTAATTATGGAACAGACTCATACTCTCTTTTTATCACATTTACTCTCATCTTTTTGAGTTACCTTATTCAAAGCCCTTTTATGCATCCTAAAAACGTGCTGCAGGCTATATCCCATTTCAACAGCGATCTGCTCCCAGCTTTTAAAGCCCAGGTATCTAAGTTCAAGCAAAGTTTGGTACACTGGGTTTTCAATTTTTTTGATGATGGTTACGATCTCTCGCTTCAAATCAACCAGTTCATCAATGTCCTGGTTGATTTCATTTTCCAGATCAACGATCTTTACAATGATATCTTCCATGGAATGAATATTATTGCTGGGGTTACGGGGCATGTCCGACAGCATTGCAGTAGCTTTCCTGGCTAAATCCCTGAGTGACGCCACCAGTTCCAGCTTACTGTTTATTCGCTGGTCAATTCGGTAAGCCCGGGATAAATATTCTTTAACCATCATAGCCATCATCACCTTCCAGCCAGGGCATATTGCCGCGGTAATAGGTAGCTGCAATATGCTTCTGGTATGCTTCGTCCAGACTGGCCAATCTGGCATTGGCTTTTCTGTGTGACTCAGCTGCCTGCTCCGGGGTTTTATAGAAAGAACAACTGCTGCCTGGGCACTTAACAACGGTTAGCACCTTGCAACGATTATTTTCACTTAAAGCAAAACACCTGTTACTCATAAAGACTTGCACCTCCAATCCTGGCTTTTACCGCGTCAATTAGAGC
>NZ_DCEA01000082.1:0-4669 GCF_002316705.1 Syntrophomonas sp. UBA1041 | reverse complement strand
GCCGAAAGCGATCTGTGCTGCACGTCCTCCAACGCCCTGGCAGTAGTGCAGAGTATCCCCCGGGACCGGGAGATCATCTTTGTGCCGGACCGCAACCTAGGTACTTATGTGGCTGCGCAAACTGGCCGCGACATGATCTTGTGGCCGGGTTGCTGCCCCATTCATGACCAGTTGGAAAAGGCGGAGGTGCAGGCCTGCCAGCAGGAACATCCCGGCGCCAGACTGGTGGTGCACCCGGAGTGCACCCCGGATATAACTGCTATGGCGGATGCAGTCTGTTCTACCGGTGGGATTCTGGAATACGTGAAGAACAGCTCGGAGCGGGAGTTCATAATTGGCACCGAGGAAGGCTTCCTCTATACCCTGCAAAAAAACTGCCCGGACAAGAAATTCTATATCGCGCGCAGCGGTTTTAAATGTCCGGACATGAAATTGGTGACCTTACCCATACTGGCAGCGTGTCTGGAAAAGAGCCAGTATGAAATAACCGTCCCCGATGTGATCAGGGGCAAAGCCAGCCAGGCCTTGGAAAAGATGCTGGCAATTCGGCCATAATATGGCCTGGCAGGGGGTAAGAGAATGATAATCACTCGGTATATTGAAGATTTGGGGAAAGACACCCCGGTTCTAAAGACCGATTTTTTGATCGTGGGAACCGGGATCGCCGGGCTTTTTACCGCATTGAAAGCTTCACAACACGGGCAGGTCATAGTTGCTACCAAAAAACATATAGACGATTCCAATACCGGATTAGCCCAGGGGGGGATTGCTGCCGCAGTACATGAGGAAGATTCCCCCTTTCTTCATCTGGAGGATACCCTCGAAGCAGGAGCCGGTCTGTGCAATATAGAAGCGGTAGATGTTTTGGTGCGGGAAGGACCGGATCGGGTCAGGGAACTGATAGCTGCCGGGGCGCAGTTCGACATGAAAAATGGCGCCATTTCTCTGGCCCGTGAAGGGGCCCACAGCAAAGCTCGTATCCTGCATGCTGCCGATACCACCGGGGCTGCTATCAGAGGCGCCCTGGTGGAGAAGTGCAAGCTCAACAGCGGGATCGAAATCAGGGAAGATCAGTTTCTGCTGGATATACTGACTGATGAGGATAACTGTGAATGCTTTGGCGCGTTGTTTTTCGATGCTAAAAAAGGGGAGCGCGTCATCTACAGCGCCCGGGCCGTGATCATCGCTACGGGCGGCGCCGGGCAGATCTATAAACATACCACCAACCCGGATGTGGCCACCGGTGACGGGATGTCAGCCTGTTTCCGGGCCGGGTGTAGACTCACCGATATGGAGTTTTTTCAATTTCATCCCACGGTATTATACGGTCACGAATCGCAGCGCTTTTTAATTTCAGAAGCGGTGCGGGGTGAAGGGGCCATACTATACAACGGCGAAGGCGAGCGTTTTATGAAACGCTATCATTCCCTCTTAGAGTTGGCTCCGCGGGATATCGTGTCCCGGGCCATCTGGAATGAACTGCAAAAGACCGAAAAACCATATGTATACCTGGATATGACCGTTATACCTGACGGTCCGGCACGCTTCCCCAACATCCATCGGACCTGTTTGGAGAGGGGCGTTGACATCACCAGGGAATATGTCCCGGTCTCACCGGCAGCGCATTTCATCATGGGAGGCATTGGCACCAATACCTACGGAGAGACCAGTATCAGAGGACTGTACGCCTGCGGTGAAGCAGCCTGCACCGGTGTTCACGGCGCTAACCGTCTGGCCAGCAACTCCCTCTTAGAGGGGATTGTATTTGGACAGCGCATTGTTGACAAGGCTGAGGAGATCATGTATCGCCGTCAGGTTGACAGCGGGGAAATATACCGCCAGTTTGATTCGGGCTGGATTTTCCGCCCCGGCCAGGAAGGATTCAGGCCTGATGAGGTGCGCATGAGGCTGCGCGATATTATGTGGGATCATGTGGGCATTATAAGAAATGAGAGCGGCCTTAAACAGGCTTATCTGGAGATCGACAGTCTTTATAATGCTATGCACCGCCATACGGATATCCTGAGTTATTATGAGACGATAAATATGTTGATACTGGCTCGTATTATCATTCAAGCCTGCCTGTGGCGCAAAGAGAGCCGCGGAGGGCATTATCGTTCCGATTATCCGGAAAGGGACGATATGCGCTGGATAAAAGAAATGAGTTATATGAATTGTTAGCCCATGACAGGGGGAATACTCAAGCAGCATGAATATAGACACTATAATAAAACAGGCATTACAGGAAGATATCGGCCGGCAGGATATAACCACTTTTAACCTGGTTCCTGCAGATCAGCAAGCCCGGGGGATGCTGGTTGCCAAGGCCGAGGGCATAATCGCCGGAACAGGGGTCTGTCAGGCGGTATTTCGCTATTTAGATCCGGCGGTCCAGTGCCAGCCTTTTATCACCGACGGGCAGATGGTGCAGTACGGGGACCGTATTGCGGAAATCAGCGGGAAGACCACCGCGCTCTTAGGCGGCGAGAGGGTGGCTCTGAATCTCTTGCAGCGTCTTAGTGGGATTGCTACGCGCACCAGGAAGATGGCGGATAAAATTCAAAACTACCATGCCCGTATCATAGATACCCGCAAGACCACCCCCGGACTGCGGGAGTTGGAGAAATACGCGGTAAGAATCGGCGGAGGCCGGAATCACCGTTTTGGGCTATATGATGGGGTCATGATCAAAGACAATCATATAGTGGCCGGCGGAGGAATCCTGAATGCGGTGCGAACCTTGCGCCGGGCGGCGCCGATAACCGTAAAAATAGAAGTTGAAGTAGAAAACCTGGAGCAGCTGAATTTGGCTCTAGAAGCCGGTGCGGATATCATTATGCTCGACAATATGGATACTCCCACCATGCGAAAGGCGGTCGAGTTAGTTGCCGGGCGGGCCCTCTTGGAGGCGTCCGGGGGGATTACTGAAGACCGCCTGGAAGAAGTCGCCCGAAGCGGAGTGGACTTTATCTCCGTTGGAGCCCTGACCCACTCTATACAGAGTCTTGACATCAGTTTTGATCTTTTAGAGGTTTATTAGCATATACCCCTCCGGCTGAATCCCCGGTTTAACGGTCTTATGAAGATAGGAGATGAATAACTGTGATCTGCGTATTTGATGTGGGCAACACCAACATGGCCGTCGGAGTATATAGTAAGCAGGAACTGGTGGGGCACTGGCGCATTCGCACCGATACCATGCGCACCTGTGATGAGTACGCCATCATAATCAGCGAGTTGTTCTGTTTAAACTTAAACGGATTGAAACTGGAACAGATTGACGCGGTGGTTATTTCATCGGTAGTACCAACAGTTATGATGGAATTGGAGTGGCTGAGCGCCAAGTACTTCAAGTGCAAACCCCTGATAGTAGAAGCCGGAATAAAAACCGGTTTGGCCATTAAATACGAGAACCCCCGTGAGGTTGGGGCTGACCGGGTAGTCAATGCCGTAGCCGGATTTCATAAATACGGCGGTCCTCTGATAATAGTTGATTTCGGCACTGCCACCACCTTTTGTGTGATAAGCCAGAAGGGGGATTATCTGGGGGGGGCAATCGCGCCGGGCATCAAAATATCCACTGAAGCCCTGGTGTCAAGAGCCGCTAAACTGCCCCGGGTTGAACTGGTTAAACCCAAAAGCCTGCTGGGTAAGAATACCATCAGCAGTATACAGGCGGGTATTATTTATGGATTTGTCGGTCAGGTGGAAGGTATTATCAGCCGCATGAAAAAAGAATTGGAATTTGAACCGCAGGTGGTGGCAACCGGCGGGCTGGCCGGTACTATTGCCGGGGAAACCGACTGCATTGATGTAATTGATGATCTCCTCACCATGGAGGGTTTGCGCCTAATATACGAATTAAACCGGAGTTGAACATGTTCTCAATTGGAAATGTTGCAGTACCCAATCGGGTAGTGGCCGCGCCGCTGGCGGGAGTCACAGACAGGGCGGGCCGGGAAATGGCCCGCTTGTTTGGTTGCGGCCTGGTCTACACGGAAATGATCAGTGACATGGGGCTGGTATATAATCAGCAAAAAACCCTGCAACTGGCCGCTGTGGAAGGCGAGCAGGGGTTGGTTGCGGCCCAGCTCTTTGGCTCAAAACCCCGGGCTATGGCCCAAGGAGCCAGAATACTAGAAAAACTCGGCGCTCAAATTATCGACATAAACATGGGCTGCCCCACCCCCAAGATAGTGCGCAATGGGGAAGGAGCAGCCTTGATGAAAGATCCCGCTTTAGTCCGCGATTTGCTTGACGCTGTCCTCGATGCGGTGACCGTGCCGGTAACGGTGAAGATTCGTAAAGGCTGGGACGACAAGCAGAGCAACTATCTGGAAATAGCTCTCCTGGCTGAAGCAGAGGGCGCAGCTGCAGTGGCTTTGCATCCCCGCACCAGGCAGCAGTTCTTCTCCGGGCGCTCCGATTGGACAGCGATTAAAGTCCTCAAAGAACAGCTGCATATACCGGTGATCGGCAACGGAGACATCTGGTCAGCCCAGGACGCCCGGAGGATGATCGACGAAACCGGGTGTGACGCGGTAATGATCGGGCGGGGCGCCATGGGAAACCCCTTCATATATCGCGAGACGGCGGCCCTGCTTGAAAAGCAGCAAGTCCTGCCTGCGCCCACCTTAAGCGAGCGCTTTATGGCTGCCCGGCAGCACCT
>NZ_DCEA01000032.1:57872-58558 GCF_002316705.1 Syntrophomonas sp. UBA1041 | reverse complement strand
CATATATTCCGACATATCCAGCCTCACCATGTTGCGCTCATCGTCAAAAAGGGCTTCAGCCAGAGCTTTGCTTAATTCGGTTTTGCCCACCCCGGTGGGTCCTAAGAAGATGAAACTGCCTACCGGACGATTGGGATCTTTCAACCCGCTGCGGGAGCGCAGAACTGCATCGGCCACCGCCTCCACGGCCTCATTCTGGCCTACCACCCGGTCATGCAGAATATCGTCCAAATGCATCAGCTTTTCGCGTTCGCCTTCCATCAAGCGGCTCACCTGTATGCCGGTCCAGCGGCTCACCACCCGGGCGATATCTTCTTCGTCGACTTCCTCTTTAAGCAGGCGGTGCATCTGATTATCTGCCAAACGGGATTCCTCATCCTGAAGCTGTCTTTCCAGCTGGTTGAGGCGGCCGTATTTCAGCTCCGCTATGCGGTTCAAATCATACTCCCGCTCGGCTTTTTCTATTTCGGTGCGGCATTCCTCTATGTCGCGCTTGATCTGCCGCAGCCGCGAAATAGCTTCCTTTTCATTCTGCCATTGGCTTTTCATCACATCAGCTTCACTGCGCAGATCCTGCAGTTGTTTGAGGATGTTGTTCAGTCTCTCCCTGGAGGCTGGATCTTTTTCCTTTTCCAGCACCGCCGCTTCTATTTCCAGCTGCATGATGCGGCGGGGGATGTCATCAA
>NZ_DCEA01000032.1:0-57658 GCF_002316705.1 Syntrophomonas sp. UBA1041 | reverse complement strand
ATGGCCTTGTCGGGGAGGAAGCGGTCCGAAATATAACGGTCGGACAGAACCGCAGCCGCTACCAGGGCGGCGTCCTGTATGCGCACCCCGTGGTGTACTTCGTAGCGTTCTTTCAAACCCCTCAATATGGAGATGGTATCCTCCACTGAAGGGGGATTGACAAATACCGGCTGAAAACGCCGTTCCAGGGCGGCGTCTTTTTCAATGTGTTTGCGGTACTCGTCCAAAGTGGTGGCCCCGATGGCGCGCAGTTCCCCGCGGGCCAACATGGGTTTTAACAGATTGCTGGCATCCATGGCCCCTTCAGCAGCCCCGGCTCCGATCACCGTATGCAGTTCGTCAATGAACAAGACTACTGTGCCGCTGGAATCCTGCACCTCTTTCAGAACCGCTTTGAGCCGCTCTTCAAACTCTCCCCGGTATTTGGCCCCGGCTACCAAAGCGCCCATATCCAGAGATATGATCTGTTTGCCTTTCAGGCCCTCAGGCACGTCTCCGGCCACGATTCGCCTGGCCAGTCCTTCTACGATGGCGGTTTTCCCTACCCCGGGCTCGCCAATCAGAATAGGGTTGTTTTTCGTGCGGCGGGAGATAATTTCTATCACCCGGCGTATCTCCTCATCCCGGCCGATCACCGGATCCAATTTGCCTTCCCTGGCCAGGCGGGTCAGGTCTCTGCCATAGCGGCTCAGGGCTTCATAGCTCTCCTCGGGATTCTCACTGGTCACTCGCTGCGAACCGCGCACCGCGCGCAGGGCATTGAAAATCTGGTCACGGTTCAAGCCTACGGTTTGCAATAGATTTTTAAGATCGTTTTCGCTTTCAGTAATTAATCCCAGGAGGATGTGCTCCACACTGACATAGTCATCTTTTAAGAGCTGGGCTTCTTTTTCGGCCTGATTCAGTACCCGGGCCAGGGAGCCGCTCATATACACCGAGCCCTCATATCCGTAAACGGCCGGAATTTTTTCCAATAGCCGATTCAACTGCTGGTCAAAAGCATTGAGGTTTATGCCGGCTTGTTCCAGCAATCGCGGCACGATGCCCTCTTCCTGAGTTATCAAGGCCTTTAAAAGGTGCTTGCTGTTTACTTCCTGATGGTGTTTCTCGGCTGCCAGCTGATGCGCTTCGGACAGGGCTTGCCGCGACTTTTGGGTAAGACGTTCTATATTCATCTAATCACCTCATTTCTTCAAGTGTTCGATTTCGTCCTCCAGGGATTCGATTCGCTCCAATAATTCCACGATTATAGCGGCTGCGTTTATATTTACCCCCAGCCTCTGCCTGATGCGCATAATTTTTGAAATCCGTGTCAAGCAGCAGCTGTCGATGCGGTGATTCCTAATTTCGATAATTCCAAGCTCCGCCAGCAACTGCAGGAATTCTGGATGGATATCGATTTGCGATAATGGCATCGGCTCCCCTTCATCATGGAAGTATACTCTGTAGATGCTCATAAGTACTCTCCTACCTTTTTCGAATCTCCTGTAGCTGCCTGTACAGATCGCGTTCCGCTTCACTCAAATTACGCGGTATATCGATTTTTATTCTGACGTACTGGTCTCCGCGGGTCCCGTCTTTCCTGGGCAGTCCCTTGCCCTTGATGCGCATGCGCTGCCCGTTATGGCTCCCCGGCGGAACCGTCATAGTGATGCTGCCCTCCAGGGTGGGAACCGGCATTTTATCCCCCAGAACAGCCTGCTCGGGGGTGACGGTCAACTCTGATTCAATGTCACTTTCCTGTAGTTTAAACAGGGGGTGGGGCAGGATATTGACCTTCAGGTGCAGGTCGCCGCGCGGACCGCCGTTAAACCCCTCTCCCCCCTGTCCTTTCAGGCGGATGCGGCTGCCCTGATATACACCGGCAGGGATGTTGACCTGCAGGGTCTTCCGCTCGGGTATCGAACCGGTGCCGCCGCAGCGCTGGCAGAAGCCTTGATCCTTAAACCCCTGGCCGTGGCACTCCGGGCAGGTGGAAGCGCTGCTGATGGCGAAGGATCTGGCGCCGCCATGCAAGGCTTCTTCCAGAGTGATATCGACTTGGCTTTCCACATCTTCACCTCGCCGGGGCCGATCATAATAATAAGAGCCGAAATCGGTCTGGGACTGCCGGCCGCGTTGTCTTCCACCGAACAAAACATCAAAGAAGCTGCTGAAGCCTCCCAGGTCTGACGGATCGAAATCAGTGCTGGTGTAGGTATAGAAACCGTCACTGCCGGGCGGGGGGGTGAATTGATCCCCCGCCCGCCAGTTGCTCCCCAGACGGTCATATTTAGCCCTTTTATCGGGGTCGCTCAGTACTTCGTAGGCTTCATTGATCTGCTTGAATTTCTCTTCCGCTTCGTCTTTCTTTTTCCCGGTGTGCAGATCAGGATGCCATTTCCGCGCTAGTTTGCGGTAGGCCGCCTTAATCTGTTTGGGATCAGCGTTGCGCTCCACCCCCAGAACCTGGTAATAATCCTGATATTGCACTGACATAATCTACTGCCTCCATTAACGGGATGATTTATTTTCTTCATATTCGGCATCAATAACATCGTCGCCGTCCGTCTGAGCGGCGGCGCCGGGCTCTGATGCCTTATGCCCCGCATTCGCCATGGCCTGGGCCGCCTCGTTCAGCTGGCTCATCAGATCGTCCAGGGCCGCACTGGAACTGCCGTCTTTAATGGCTTTTTTCAGTTGTTCCAATTTCTCCTCTATGCCGGCTTTATCAGCTGTTGGCAATTGATCTGCCATGGTGCTCAACTGCCGCTCTACCTGATAAGCCAGAGCGTCAGCCTGGTTGCGCTTTTCCGCCTCTTCGCGCCGTCTGCGGTCTTCCGCGTTAAAGTTCTGGGCGTCTTTGATCATCTTGTCGATCTCGCCCTTATCCAGGTTCGAGGAGCCGCTGATAGTAACCTGCTGTTCCTTGCCGCTGGTCTTATCTTTGGCGGTAACTTTGAGAATACCGTTGGCATCGATATCAAAGGTAACCTCAATCTGCGGTATCCCCCGCGGTGCAGGCGGAATCCCCTCCAGCTTGAATTGTCCCAGAGAACGATTGTCACGGGCCATTTCCCGCTCACCCTGCAAGACATGGATATCAACCGCGGGCTGATTATCATCGGCAGTGGAAAATACTTCACTGCGGCGCACCGGAATGGTGGTATTGCGCTCAATGATGCGGGTCATGATACCGCCCATGGTTTCCACCCCCAGGGATAAGGGGGTCACATCCAGTAAGACCACGTCCTTGACCTCACCGGACAATACCCCGGCCTGAATGGCTGCTCCCACCGCTACAACCTCGTCGGGATTTACGCTCATGTTGGGCTTTTTTCCGGTGAGTTCTTCAACCAGCTTTTGCACCACCGGCACCCGGGTAGAACCGCCCACCAGAATGACCTCGTCAATATCCGGGGCGTTTAGCCTGGCATCTGCCAGAGCCGATTTAATGGGCTGGCGCAGTCTTTCAACCAGGTCGTGCACCAGATCTTCAAATTTTGCCCGGGTCAATTTTATATCCAGGTGTTTGGGTCCATCGGCATCCGCGGTAATAAACGGCAGACTAACCTGGGTCTCCAATACGCTGGAAAGTTCTACTTTGGCCTTTTCCGCCGCTTCAGTCAAGCGCTGCAGACTCTGTTTGTCTTTCCTCAGGTCGATGCCGTAATCCTTTTTGAATTCCTCCGCCAGCCAATCCACGATAGCCTTGTCAAAATTGTCTCCTCCCAGATGAGTGTCCCCATTAGTGGATTTCACTTCAAAAACCCCGTCCCCGACCTCCAGGATGGACACGTCAAAAGTCCCGCCGCCCAGGTCAAAGACCAGTATGGTTTCATTAGTCTTCTTTTCCAAACCATAGGCCAGGGCGGCAGCGGTCGGTTCATTTATTATTCTCAAAACATTTAACCCCGCGATTTTTCCGGCGTCTTTGGTAGCCTGGCGCTGGGCGTCGTTAAAGTAAGCCGGTACGGTGATAACCGCATCGACCACCTTTTCTCCCAAGTAATTGGAAGCATCCTCCGCCAGCTTGCTCAATATCATTGCGGAAATCTCTTCCGCAGCATAGAATTTGTCATCAACCTTGAATCGAACCGCATCAGCCGGCCCCGCGCTAACCTGGTAGGGCACCAGCTTGCGCTCGTCTTCAACCTCTTTAAAACGCCGTCCGATAAATCTTTTTACCGAGTAAAAGGTCTTTTCAGGATTCAAGGCTCCTTGGCGCTTGGCAACCTGTCCCACCAGGCGGCCTTTTCCCTCTTTAAAAGCAACTACCGAAGGTGTTGTTCTAGATCCTTCGGCATTTATTATAACCGTGGGGCTCCCCCCCTCAATCACTGCGACAACGGAGTTGGTCGTACCCAGGTCAATTCCAACTGCTTTGGCCATTACTATACACCTCCTCAAGTAAATCATGAGCCAAACTCATATTGAAATATAAATATGGTATTTTTCATCCGGCTGGGTGAAGCAGCCTTAAATCAGTCACCAGCTTTCCTAATATCTGTCTTTTATTATAATATGCACCTTATTAATAGTCAATAAAGGTCAAAGCAATTTATTTACATATTCCGTCCTGATACGCAGCGGGTTTTTAATAGTAATTCATCATTCCCTGTACGATGTCGCGGAACACCGGGGCAGCGTCTTTGCTGCCGCTTTCACCGTCTTCAGCCAGAACCACGATAGCAAAGCGGGGTTCAGCGGCGGGGAAGTATCCGCCAAACCAAGCGTTGAGTATTTCACGGGGAGGGGTGGTACTATTATCAATTGTGCCGGTCTGACTGGTACCGGTTTTCCCTGCAATTGGCACTTCCTGCATGGCGGCGCTCTGGCCGCTCCCTTCTGTAATCACTTTTTCCATCATCTGCCGCATCACGGCGGCAGTTTCCAGGCTGATTACTTTTTGCTTGGATTGATCAGGCCAGACTTCTGTGCTGCCATACTGATCTACGCTGTAGCGCACCAGGGAAGGCGCTTTCCAGAAACCCTCATCGGCGATCGTCGCAATCATGGAGGTCAATTGCAATGGAGTGAGCATCACCCCTTTTTGCCCCACACAAGCATTCCCCAGTGCGGCAGGTCCGGCTTCAATATTCACATAGCTGTAATCAGTGTCAGCCACATAACCTTGAAGGGTTTCATCAGTGAGGTGGAACCGCTCCACATATTTCATTAAATTGTTTCTGCCCAAAGCTTCCCCGACCGCTATAAAACTGGGATTACAGGAACGCGTAAATGCAGTGGTCAGATCAATCCGGCCATGACCTTCTTTTTTCAGACAGGAAATGGACACCTGAGAATTAAAATCGTAGGCCCCATCGCATTCAAAATAATCGTCAACGGTGACGGCTCCTTCTTCTAAAGCTGCTGCGGCTACCAGTATTTTAAAGATGGAGCCGGGGTGATACCTGCTTAAGGCCCGGTTGGTAAGGGTGCTATAAGGGTCGCTGGCTATTATCAGGCTGATATCATCGTAGGGATTGAAACCGGGCCTGCTGGCCATGGCTAAAACCTGGCGGGTTTCGATGTCCATCACCACCACCGCCCCGCGGTCCACGTGCCGGTTCATGGCTGTTTCAGCCAGTTCCTGAATGCGCTTGTCAATGGTCAAAGCCACCGTGCCCCGGGAGTTTTCCTGTTCCTGACGCAGTTTAAACATCAACCCTTTTATAACCGTATTGCGGGCATCCACCGTTGAAACTAATTCCAGCTCGGCAGTGGAATTGGCCAGGATGTGATCATAGCTTTTTTCGATGCCTGATTGCCCGCTGTTTCCTGTCGGGCCGACATACCCCAGCAGGTGGGCCATAAAACCGTCATCCCGGTACCTTTTTATCATAGGAGCTACGATCACCCCCTGTATGTCCAGATCAAGCAAGGCCTCCACCTCCTCATCGCCGAGGCGGGAAGCTATTCTGATCAGTGACCGGTCCTGATCTCTCACCTGGCTCAGGTTCTGTTTGATTTCTTGTTCGGTGTCTTCATTCAGATAGGGAGCCAGAAGGGATTCAACCCGGTTAAAGGCCGCCTGAAGGTTGCCGTCTCCAGCATAGTGAGTGTTTATCACCCCCGGCATAGCATAGAGGGCATAATCTTTGGTGCTATCGGTGAGAGGGATGCCATTGCGATCCAGAATAACGCCCCGCGGGTACTCTTTCAGCTCAATGGTCTGACTTCTCATCTGCACTGCGGCGCGGGCCAGCTTACGGCCGTTTATCACCTGATCCCAGGACAGCTTGCCGGCCAGAAAAACAAAAATAAACAGCATCATGAAAGCCACCAGGGCAATACGTCGGCGCACTGCCAAGCCCCCTTTTTCTGCCTTTAAATGTAGCATGGTCTCATCATATCAGGCTTATACAGCGGGTCCGTTTTTGATGGAAATCTCGAAAGGCAAATTAGTCAAGATATGCATTAAATCCCGGCGGGTGTCCGCGGTTCCCCGCACTACCACCAGGCCGTTATGGCGGTCTATAGTGGATAAGACCCCCAGGTGCTCGTAACCCTCGATTATTTTGTTTAACAAATCGATATCTGCGGGATTTACCGTCAGCCAAATATTGCCGCAATCATTCTGCACGGCCTGCCCTCCTTAACACCCGGCGCAATATTGAATTTGGCAGAACGGGCTCCGATGAGGGTATCCAAACCCGCTGCCGGGCATGGCGGGCGCGGTCCAAAGGCATTCCGTCACTGTCATAAAGCTCTGTGAGGGTTAATGGTCTGATATCTTGCGGCGGAATCATGATCTCCAGGTCTTCACCCCGGCCAAAATTAGCCCTCTGTTCAACCTCGATTCTGCCCCTCTCCTGATCGCGGCCCTTTACCATCCCGCAGAACTCGAAATGATAATCGTCCCGAGGCGTTTTGGCGGTGTCTTGTAGCTCATCTGCAGAACCGCAAATAAAACCGGTGGTATAAGGCCGGGTGGCTATGCCCCGCAGTTCAAGGCGCCAGGCTTCCAGATCCGGGGGCGAATAAGGGGAACGGCTTTGCAGCCATTTATCGATAGCCTGTCTATAAACTCGAGCCGTCACGGCGGTATAGAGGGGGCTTTTCATGCGCCCCTCCACTTTAAAGGCATCAACCCCGGCCTCGATCAGTTGCGGGATATAATCCAACAGGCACAGGTCCCTGGAGTTGAGAATGTAGGTGCCATGCTGATCTTCTTCAATAGGGTAGTATTGCCCGGGGCGCTTCTCTTCCTGCAGGGCATAGCGGTAACGGCAGGGATGAGCGCAAGCGCCTTGATTGGCGCTGCGCCCGGTCATATAATATGACAACAGGCAGCGTCCTGAATAAGATACGCACATGGCCCCGTGGATAAAGACTTCGATTTCCATCCCTACCCGGGCCTTGATAGCAGATATCTCATCCAGCGACAATTCCCGGGCCAGTACAATCCTGGCGGCGCCCATATCCTTGAACACCGCAGCGCTTTCGTAATTGCTCACATTGGCCTGGGTACTGACCGTAATAGGAATCCGGGGTGCGCAGCGCCGGGCCAGTTTGATGACTCCCGGATCCGACACAATCAAGCCGTCTACATTAAGCTCGGCAAGCTTCTCCAGATAATGAGGCAATTCTTTGAGGTGGCGGTTATGCGCCAGGATGTTCACTGCCACATAAACCTTTTTGCCCATACTCCGGGCAAATTTTACGCCCTGGCCGAGAGCTGCCAGGTCAAAGTTGCCGGCATAAGCCCGCAGACTATATTCCTGGCCGCCGACATATACCGCATCCCCGCCAAAAAGCAAGGCGGTCTCCAATTTTTCCAGGTCGCCGGCCGGCATTAAAAGCTCCGGCCGAAGATGGCTCAGGTCTTCGCAAAGCTGTGATTGACTTGAAAAGGCAGGTTTAGTTTGCATAGCGGCGCTGAGCTGCCAGGTGTTCGCCAAAGGTGGCGGTAAATTCATGGCTGCCGTCTCCTCGGGCAACATAATACAAATAGTGGTGGTTCTCCGGTGCCAGGGCAGCTTGGATAGAGGCCTGACCCGGGCAGGCGATCGGTCCAGGCGGCAAACCGGGGTATAGGTAGGTATTATAGGGCGAGTTCACCTGTAAGTCAGCATATGTAACTACAGGTTTATTGGTACCCAGACAATACAGTACAGTGGCGTCTATCTGCAGGAGCATGTCCATATCCAGCCGGTTCTTTATGACCCCGGCGATCTGGGCCCTCTCGCTTGCTATCCCGGCTTCTTCCTCAATCAAGGAAGCAGTGGTGACCACTTCCATCATATTGCGATTCTGCGCCTGTGCCAGCCCGGCGAATTGGTCGTTCCATACGGTTTCAAAGCGGGTCAGCATTATTTTTACAATTTCCTTGGCGGAGGTGGATTCTTCAATAGTATAGGTGTCAGGGAAAAGGAAACCCTCTAAAGGATGCTTAACCGCAGAGGAACGCTGTGCTTTGAGAAAGGAAAAATCATAGTCGTCGCCGGCCACTTGCTTCCATTCCTCAGGGCTGCATATACCCCTGCCGACCAGCAGTTCGCCTATCTGGTCAACGGTATAGCCTTCCGGTATGGTTAAAGACAGCTTGACTACCCTTCCCTCGGCAATGGCCGAGGCAATTTCAGCCAATCCTTGACTCCTGGAAAAACGGTAATGGCCCGCCTTGAGCTGGTTGTCCAAACCCTGCTGACGGCAATAGGCCAGAAAGAAGTCCTCATTGCGGATCAAATCCTGTGATTTCAATAACGCGGCAATCCCGGCCGCGTTGCTGGCCGGGGGGATATTAAGATCTATCCAATTAAGATCACCGGGATCTACCGGCTGATACTGCCGGGAAAGGAGTTGCCCTCCCCAAAGGCCCAGGCTTAGCAGTATCAATAGGGCGGCCAGCATTAACATGGTGTTTTTCTTGCGCATAACCTTGATTTCACTCATTTCAACCATCCATTTTCATATTTCTTAATCGGTATATCCTTCAGCCCCCGGATCCACATTTTCCGGCTCGGTATCTACCGGGGTCTCAGACGGGTCAGGTTTGTCGGGATCGCTGCCGGGATCATCCGGATCATCCGGCTTATCCCGGTCAGAAGGCTTTTCAGGCGGCGCTTCCGGCCCCACAAAAACCAATTTATTTAAAGGTTTATAACGATCCCGGGCCAGCTGCTCGGTGCTGGTGGTTTCTCCGCCGGCGCCAAGATAACTGCGGAAAGAGCGCACCACATATCCGGGTGTTCCGTTATGATCCAACTTTTCTGTTCCGGGTTCCATATCGGGTTTTAGTTCTCGTATCTCTTGAAAAGGAATGACCTGGTCAATAACATAGCTCAATTTCACATTTTTCTTGAAAGCCAGGTTGCCGTACAGGGTGATGGTCAGCTTCCCTCCTCCGGCCACGGCTCTTATGTAAACCGGACTGTCGGTGTTGTTTCTGAAGCGGTAGTCCTGCAGCCCGTAAGCCACAGTCGCATCCAGTCCGGGAGGGATGTAGGCCACCAGGAGGCCGTGGTTGTAGCGTTCCACTATTTCCAATCCCGCCAGGAGAGTGGCATTGTAAAGCGTTGAAGATACCTGGCATATACCGCCCCCGGTGCCGGGCTCGAATCTGTCCCCCACAATAACCAGGGCATCCCGGTATCCGGTAACACCAGTACGCGGTCCCACGGTCTGGTTAAATGAAAAGACCTGCCCGGGCTTGATCATCACCCCGTTTATAATGTTGGCGGCTTTGGTCAGATTATGGGTGCGGTCTACCTCAGCCACTTTATACCAGGTGGTAGATGAGGACAATTCCCCCATCCCTTCAAGGTCCTTGGCAATAACCGCCGGATAATTTTCCTTCATTTTGAGCGGTATTTCCAATGCAGAAAACTCATCCCATTCTTCCGGCATTTGCGACCAGGTGGCATCATGGTCTATTTCTTTCCCTATCTTTTCGGGTACTACCACCAGGCCCCTGCTCTTGTCCACCTCCAGGTAGGCATCCTCGGCCGGGGTTCCCAAAGTCCCCTGCCACTCTTTAAGCAACTGCTGCACCACATCAGCCCGGTATTCGACCGGCACTGAATACTGAACGGCTTTGCTGCCAACCATACTGGTGGCTTTAGAGATCCAGTTCCGCTTGGCCTCCTGGGAGTAGACCTCATTGACGACCCTGGCTGCCTCCACCGGGAAAGTCAAGGCCCCCAGGGTTGTTTCATAACGATAGGTTCCGCTGGTGAAAACCACCGGTTGCTTATAGGCCCGGTTCACTCGCTTTTCCAGAGTAGTTATAGCCTGGCTGCTATCGCAGCCTGCAACCGCAGCATTGGCTATCGTGACCCCGGGAAGAAAACTCTGTTTACTGGCATATGCCTGCCAATAAAAAAGACCTGCTGCCGACATTATGCCCAAAATAAGGATAATTACCCAAAATACAGCCTTCTTTAATCTTGTATCGAATTGTATAGCAGACAAAACTCTTCCCCCAAAGCCTAGATTAGTCCTAACTATTACGATTATATTACATTTACGAAGCAGTATGCTATCTAATCAGAGACACAAAAAAGAAGCCCGGAGGCTTCTTTTGAAGACTTAAAATTAGATGCCCTCGCTGTCTACCAATTCCTGCCAGGCATCTGCCACCATTTCCCATTCTTCTTCATCTTCGATGTCGCTCAGGAATTCGTTGCCTTCTTCATCGTAGACCACTTTGAGTATGACCACTTCACATTCCTCTTCATCTTCCTCTTCCAGGGGTATAAGGACGCGGTAAAAGGCCTCCTCGATTTCCAGTTCAGCTAATAGCTCAAATTGATGTTCTATACCTTCATCATCAACCAGAACGAGTACTGGATAATCATCATCTAAAAGGTCTCCATCGTGCATTAGAGTCACCTCTTTCTACAAACTATTGACATTCTATAGTTTATTGCTCTTTTCGTCAAACAAACTCTTAACGGCTGTGGCGGTCCAGATAACCTTGCAATATGTGAACCGCAGCCAGTTTATCGATAACCTGCCTGCGCTTGCGGCGCGAAACATCTGCTGCCAGGAGGGTGCGTTCAGCGCTTTTGGTAGACAGTCTTTCATCCCAGAATTCAACTTCGATTCCGGTAAAAGACGATAATTGTGCTGCAAAGCCCTGCACCAGTTCCGCACGAGGCCCGATAGTACCGTTCATGTTAAGAGGCAAACCGACTACGATCTTTTCAATTTGATTTTCAGCACAAAGCCGGGCCAGGTGAGCAAAATCCCGGGCCGGATCATTTCGCAGCAATACCGAATGAGGCTGAGCTGTCCAACCTAAAGGATCGCTCAGAGCCACCCCGATGCGCTTGTCTCCGACATCTAATCCCATTATTCTCATAATTCACCCTGCATAACCCTGACGCATCCCGGCTGCCTGCAGTACCGTTTCTTAATCACTTGCCCAGGTAGTCCCTGATTAAAACCTCCATGATCTCATCACGGTCCACTTTGCAGATAAGGCTGCGGGCTTCGTTATGGCTGGTAATATAGGCCGGGTCACCGGAAATCATATACCCTACCAGCTGGTTTATCGGGTTATATCCCTTTTCTTCCAGGGCCAGGTGAACTGACTGCAGGATCGATTTGACCCTTTCCTCGCCGTCTTTGGCCAGACTGAAACTTACCGTATTTTTAGGTCCGTGTGCCATATTTTAAATCCCTCCCCAGGTACTCTTTCGGCTTGGGAAATAGATAATCCTTTTACTTACCCCAGAGAATTTTCCACTAGCGCCCGGGCAGCACTCAAGGCGGCATCTATTTTATCCGGCTCCCGGCCCCCGGCCTGGGCCATGTCCGGCCTGCCCCCGCCTCCGCCTCCGGTGATGCGCGCTGCTTCTCCCACGATTTTCCCGGCATGTACGCCCTTTTCCACCAGATCCTTACTCACAAAACACACCAGAGAAACCTTATCGTTATTTTCCGTAGCCAGGAGCACTACGGCGCTGCCCAATTTATCCTTCAGCATTTCCGCGTTCTGGCGCAGTGAATCGGGTTCCTGGCCTGTCACCCGCGCGATAAGTATATGACTGCCGCCCTTTTTATAAGCCTGCGTCAACAAGTCCTCGCTGGCACTGCGTGAGATCTTCGCCTTCAAAGCCTCGATCTCCCGCTCCCGTTCTTTGAGCATACGAGTCATGGCTTCAACCCGGTTGCTCACATCACGGTCCGTGGTCTTTAAAAGTCCTGCGGCCTTTTTAATCTCCTGTTCGATTCCCTGCAGGTAGCCGAGGGCGGCCTTTCCTGCCACAGCTTCAATCCTGCGTAATCCGGAGCCTATACTGCCCTCACTCAATATCTTAAAAAGGCCGATCTGGCCGGTATTTTTCACATGGGTTCCGCCGCACAGTTCCAGACTGTAACCTTCCACCTGAACCATACGCACCAAATCACCGTATTTCTCTCCGAATAAAGCCATGGCGCCCATATTGCGGGCCTCTTCCAGGCTTTTTACCGAAGTTCCCACCGCATAAGCCTGCCATATGGCTTCATTAACCAGGCATTCAATCTTCTCGATTTCCTGCTCGCTCAAAGCTGACAGATGGGAAAAATCGAAACGCAGACGGTCAGGCTCAACCAGAGACCCCTTTTGCTGCGCGTGCTCTCCGAGTACAGTTTGCAGAGCTTTGTGCAGGAGGTGGGTAGCGGTGTGATGGCGGGCCGTAGCCAACCTGGATTCGGTTTGCACCTCCAGAGCGACAGTTTCCCCGCTGGTTAAGGTTCCTTTCAAAGTGCCCAGATGAATAATCCAGGGCCCCACTTTCTGCACGTCGTCAACAGACATTTTTCCAGCCTGGCCGGATATCATGCCCCGGTCAGCCACTTGCCCGCCGCTCTCGGCGTAGAAGGGTGTGGCTGCGGTGACTGCCATAATGGGGCCGTCCTGCGCCGCGCTGACCAGCTCACCGTCTTTGATCAAAGCCAGCAGCCGGGATTGATCTGTTAAGGTGTCATAGCCGGTAAACCCGGTGGGTTCAGCCTCGATCTGGGCCAACAGCTCCGAAATCATGATCTCGCGAGCCCAGGCCTCACCGCCTTTATTGGCCTGGCGGGCTCTTTCCCGCTGCATATTCATCTGTTCGTTAAAGCCGTCACGGTCGACGCTGACCCCGTTTTCATCAGCCACATCCTCCGCCGAATCCAGGGGGAAGCCATAGGTATCGTAAAGCATAAAGGCCTCGGCTCCGCTCATGACCTGGCGGCCTTCTTTTTTCATGTTTTTGATAATATCTTCAACTTTTTTCAGGCCTTCGCTGAGGGTTACCAGGAAGCGCTGTTCCTCCATTTTGATAACTTCTTTGACAAATTCTTTGCGGCCCGTCAGTTCAGGATATGCGTCCTGCATGAGTTCGCACACCATATCGACGTTTTTATGTAAAAATGCCTCTTCAATCCCCAATACACGTCCGAAGCGAACCGCGCGCCTTAATATGCGGCGCAGTACATAGCCGCGTCCGTCATTGCTGGGCAGCACTCCGTCGCTTATCAAAAAGGTGCAGGCTCTGCTATGGTCGGCTATAACCCGGAAGGGAAAGCCTGCCTCCCCGCGATCGTATACCCTGCCGGTCATTTCCTCCATATGTTTGATGATGGGGGTAAAAAGATCAGTATCGAAATTGCTGTCCACACCCTGCAATAATGAACTGAGCCTTTCCAGTCCCATACCGGTGTCAATGCTGGGTTTGGGCAGCGGGGTCATGTTCCCGCTTTCATCGCGGTTATACTGCATGAATACCAGATTCCAGATTTCCAGGAATCGGTCACAGTCACACTGACCGATGCCGCATACCTCAGCTTTACAGGCATATTCCGGGCCGCGGTCGTAATGGATCTCGCTGCAAGGCCCGCATGGTCCGGTGTCGCCCATAGCCCAGAAATTGTCTTTCTCTCCCAGGCGGATGATGCGCTCCGGGGTGACCCCGGCGACTTCCTGCCACAGGGCATGGGCTTCATCATCATCGGTGTAAATAGTAATCCACAGTTTTTCCCGGGGAAGTTCGGCCACCTGGGTCAGAAACTCCCAGGCATAAGCGATGGCGTCACGTTTGAAATAATCACCAAAAGAGAAGTTGCCCAGCATTTCGAAAAAGGTATGATGCCTGGCGGTTCTCCCCACCGTGTCCAGGTCATTATGCTTTCCTCCGGCGCGCACACATTTTTGCGCAGTTGCCGCCCGGGTATAACTGCGCTTATCCAGACCTAAGAACACGTCTTTAAACTGGTTCATTCCAGCATTGGTGAACAATAGGGTAGGGTCATCAATAGGCACCAGTGATGAACTTTCCACCACCGTATGACCCTTTTCCCTGAAGAATTCGAGGAAAGTCTGTCTTATCTCACTGCTCTTTTTCACTAAAGGCCTCCTCCATCCCGAAAAAAATACTAGTATAGTTTATTTTCACGGAAAAGCCGATGTGCTGTCAACTTATCGCGGCTAGAAATTGCAATGGGAGCATTTTACATAAGCCGGCTTTTATTCTGCTATCTTGAGATGCGCCCAATGCAAAACCACTTTTAATACTGCTGCCGCCGGCAAAGCCAGGATAATGCCCCACAAGCCAAACAAGGTTCCTCCGGCCAGAAGCGTAAATATGATCACCAAAGGGTGCATACCTAATTTTTGACCAATTACCCGGGGAGTAAACAGGTTGGCATCTAATTGTTGGATAATAATAATCCCCAGGGTCATATATATGGCCAATTTTAATGAAACGCTCCATGCCAGAAGCACAGCCGGCAGTCCCCCCAGCAAGGGGCCGAAATAGGGAACCAGGTTGGTGATTGCCGCCAGGATACCGATGATCATCGGAAAAGGAACCCCCAGTATAGCCGCCAGGGCTCCCGTCAACAGCCCAACCGTTATCGCCACCAGGAAATACCCCTTTATAAACTCGGCCATTATCCTGTCGATCTCCTGACACAGGCTGCGCAGCTGTACACGCCCCCGCGGGGGAAGGAGATTAAGGAAACCATCTCTGATTTTTTCCCAGTCATTGAGGATATAAAAGGCCAGGATCGGCGCAAAAATCAAAGCGAGTATACGGTTTAACAGATGATACCAGGTGTTGATAAAGTTCTGTAAAGCGTTATATATACCAGTTTCGATCTGATCGAGATTATGGTCGATAAAGATTTGCAGGCGTTCCGGTTTGGATATGCCGTCCATTTGCGAGATCAGTTTCTGCACATCTTGCACACAATGCGGATAGAGTTTGGCCAGGTCCCCGAGTTCGGCCGCAGTGACCGGCACAATCCAATATATCAAGGCCCCCAGACTGGCTATGGCCAGGCAGTAGATGAGCAAAATTGCCATTACCCGCTTAAGACCCCGCTTTTCCAGGGCAGCGACAGGTCGGTAAAGAAAATAGGCCATTACCCCGCCGAAGCTAAAAGCATAGAGCACTTCGCGAACCCGGTACAAAAAATAGAGGGTGGCGACAGCCACCAGGAAAAAAAGAATGTAGCGCCATCCTCTAGTTTTGTAAAGGGACACCTTTACATCTCTCTTCCCATATTGGAATAGGTTTCGTCACGCATGCTGCCGACCGTGTTGTCGACAGCCTCTTTGGATCTGCTGATGATACGGTTTCCTACCCGGGACAGTTCGCTGCTCTGATTATAATACATCACTGTGGCTGCCACCCCCAGGAGGGCTCCAAACATCATAATGCCCCAATGACCATGATTGTGCTCTCTCAATGCTTCACCTCCGTCTCTGTTAAAGAATTTCTGAGGAATTATCCATAGCAATCAGACTTCCATCTTCGGCCACTTCATACAGATTAACCTGGCCTTTTTGAAAGTTGAATTCCAGATAGCAATTCCAACAGTAAAACTGGTCGCTTCCTACCTTGCCTACCTGCAGACCGCCACAAGCTGGGCATCTCAATGTCATGGTTAAGCTCTCCTTTCCGATTCAATGACCGCACTTGTTATACTCTTCCAGGTCACCTGGTCCAGTGGGATTTCGCAGCGGCCCTGCAGTATATCATTCAAAGCCCCGCTGTAAACCTCAACCCCCCAAACCCTGTGATCCTGCGCAGAGATTATGAAGTCACTGACCGCACCGACTTCCCGGCCCTGTTCATCGTATATAACATCTCCCACTTTTTTTTCGTATACGGTAGATTCTTCCCTTGCCGGGCATGGTTTGATACTGGCCATGTCATGAATCAGCACAGCATGCTGGCCTAATACAAAACAAGGGCTGGGGATCATACGCACTTCACTTTCGTTGGTGTTTATGATCAGATAGTCTATCCGGTAACTATCATCGACTACCACCTCTTTAACTGAACCGATTACAGTTGCGGTGGGTTCATAAAATACCGGCAGGCTCAATATGTTGCGCAACTTCAAGTCAGCTGGCCCCCTTGTTGTATTGTGTTTAGCTTGCCCGGCAGAGCAAAAAAAATGCGCCGTAAAAGGCGCAGTGTAATCAGATATAACTGTTTTAAGTCAATTTGTTATTCACTTCTGATTGTTATCGTCATTAGTTTCCCCGGGACTTTTTTCCATTACGGCAACGCTTTCCTTCCGGGCCGCCTCACCCCTTTGTCTGAGGCCTGCATAGACACCTCAACCGGGCTTAACGGCTGAAATCATCGCCTCATGACTTCAATCCCTTTTCGATTATGCCTCCGCCCAAAACTTGATCCTGGCAGTAGAAGACCACTGACTGGCCTTTGGTTATGGCCCGCTGTGGTTCAGCGAACTCGACCCTAACCCCGTCTTGCTGCGGATAAACCACGGCTTTGCTCAGGGGCGCCCGGTAGCGGATCTTGGCCTCAACTTCCAGGGGCAAAGGGGGCCGCTCACCACGAATAAAGTTCACATCACCGGCAGACAGAGCCCGTTGATACAGCTTCTCTTCCGGACCGGCGATGATGCGGTTCTGTTCACTTATTAAATCCACGATATACAACGGTTGGGCTGCGGCAATCCCCAGACCGCGCCGCTGTCCGACGGTGTAATAGGGCAGCCCCCGGTGCCGGCCTATAACGTTTCCGTGCAGGTCCTGAATCTCTCCGGGCTCATTATGCACTCGTTCCGCCAGGAAGTCCCGGTAGTCCCCCTCAATAAAGCAGATTTCCTGGCTTTCCTGGCCTTTTATGATGGGAATACCGTGTTCTTCGGCCAGCCGCCAAACCTCTTGCTTGGACAATTCGCCCAGCGGAAACAAGATTCGAGCTAATTGCGCCTGGTTCAGCCGGTAAAGGAAATAGCTCTGGTCTTTGCTGCGGTCCAGGCCCTGGTGAAGGCTGTATAAACCGGCTGCGGCGTCGTATTTTATCCGGGCGTAATGCCCGGTGGCAATCTTGTCACAGCCCTGCTCCAAGGCGTATTGCAGGAGGGCCCCGAATTTAATCACCGAGTTGCAGCGAATACAGGGATTGGGGGTAGCCCCCCTCTGGTAGGTGTCACAGAAATAACCTATGACCTCTTCCTGAAATCGACTTCTCAAGTCAACCACATGATGAGTGATACCCAAAAATTTTGCTATCTGTACGGCCTTGTGGGTTATGTCGGGGTTCCAATTTACCATGGTGATGCCCAGGACCTCATGACCGCTCTGCATTAACAATAAAGCGGCTACGGCACTGTCCACACCTCCGCTGAGAAAGACCCCGGTTCTCATTGGCGTCAGCTCCTGATTTCATTATGTTTCAAGCCTTGATTACTATGGCAAAATACAATACCACATTATACTAGTTGATATAGATGGTCAAATTATGATTGCAGGCCGGACCATTTTGAGCCTAAGATTTATTTAGAAAACCCTAAGGAAGGAATCGTATGAATTTATTCGACATTAACTTGGAATCCCAGGGAGGCCGGCAAGGGCCATTGGCTTTTCGTATGCGGCCCCGTACTCTGGATGAGATAGTGGGTCAAGATCATCTCCTGGCTAAAGGCTCGGTGCTGCGCCGGCTCATCGAGCAGGATGCCCTGACCTCCATGATCCTTTACGGTCCGCCCGGCATCGGTAAAACCAGCCTGGCCCGGATCATCGCCGAGCATACCAAAGCCGCCTTCGTACAGCTGCAGGCCGTAGCCGCAGGGGTGACTGACATAAGAAAGATGGGCGCGGATGCGGCCGCGCGGTTAAAATACTATCAGCAGAAAACCATTCTCTTTGTAGATGAGGTGCATCGTTTTAACAAATCTCAACAGGATGTATTGCTGCCAATCGTTGAGGAAGGCACGATCATTTTAATAGGCGCCACCACCGAAAACCCCCTCTATGAGATCAACAATGCGCTTTTATCCCGGGTAAGACTCTATGTTATGAAAGGACTGGATGAAGACGCCATAAATAAGATCACCAACCGCGCTTTGTTTGATTCCGAGCGGGGTCTGGGTAAATACGGGATAAGCCTCGATGACAAGGCCAGGCGGCTTATTGTTGAGCATGCCAAAGGGGATGCCCGCACTGCCTTGAATATTCTGGAGACCCTGACCAATTCCAGTGACACCAGCCGGCCCTTGCATCTGTCTGAAGCGGATGTCGCCCTGGTGGTGGACCGGCCCCGCCTTCAATATGACAAGCGCGGCGACCTGCATTATGACAGTATCTCAGCTTTCATCAAAAGTATTCGCGGCTCTGACCCGGATGCGGCTATATTCTGGCTGGCCAGCATGCTGGAAGGCGGTGAAGACCCGGTATATATCGCCCGCCGTCTGGTAATACATGCGGCTGAGGACATCGGCCTGGCTGACCCCCATGCTTTGCCTCTGGCTCAAGCGGCGGCGGCGGCGGTTGAGTTTATCGGCATGCCTGAAGGAAGGATACCTCTGGCTGAAGCAACCTTGTATCTGGCCACCGCGCCTAAAAGCAATTCCAGCAAAGCAGCCATTGACAATGCCATAGCATCCATACGCAGAGGTCCCGCTGTCAATGTTCCTCCACATCTGGGCGATACCTCTCACTCCAAGGCGTCATCCTGTCTGGGCAAAGGCCGGGGCTACAAATACCCGCATGATTATGGAGGTTATGTGGCTCAGGACTATCTGCCGGCCGAATACCTGGGCAGCAAGTATTACCACCCCGGAGACCAGGGTTATGAGGCAGTCGTCAAAGCATTTATGCATCAGCTGGGCCAGGGCAAAGACGGTAAGAAGACTTAGAGGGAGGTTTGGATATGCTTGATTTGAGTTATTTTAATTATTGTCCCATGCAGCAGCACCCGGTTTTAGGCATGATATGCCGCGGCTGCCAGTATCTGGAGGGAACTGAAGATGACTGCCGCTGCACTTATGAAGAACAGCCTGAAACCGAGGGATATCTGATTAAAGATATCATCAGTCGTCTCTTGGACTGCCTGGAGGCGGGCCAGAAAAGCCTCAGCAAAGCGGATATACTATCCCTTTTAGAAGACCAAAATGGGTGTCAGGCCTGATTTGCTGACACCCCGAGTGAAATCTATATCTTGCCATTTTTATTTAGCCCAGGACTTCATCAACGATCTTCTGCAGTTGTGCTTTACCTTGCGCGCCCACAATCCTTTTTATCTCCTGGCCGTTCTTGAAAAACAACAGAGTGGGGATACTACGGACGTTGAAGCGGCTGGACAAAACCTGGTTCTCATCCACATTCAGTTTAGCCACCTGTATGCGGCCTTGATTATCCAGGGCCAATTCTTCGACAATAGGTCCCACCATACGGCAGGGGCCGCACCATGGCGCCCAAAAATCCACCAGAACCGGAAGCCCGGATTGAACAACTTCCTTTTCAAAATTGTTGTCATCTAAATTGATCACATTAGCCATTGCATATCCTCCTTATGCCTTATTTAATTAGTCTGCCCATCAGGGTAACTATCTCATCAATTCTTTCCTGTTGCCCTTCCTGGCCGACGGCTTTGGCAATACACTCCCGGGAGTGATGCTGAAACATAATCATCCCTACTTTGTTCAGAGCTGATCGCACTGCTGCCACCTGGTTAAGAATCTGGCCACATTCAGTCTCTTCTTCGATCATCCTCTGCAAACCTCTTACTTGTCCCTCAATCCGTCGCAGTCTCGTTAATAGATCCTGGCTGACCCTTTCTTTATCTTCAGACATTTCTATACCCCCCTTGGGTATGTTTGCTTTAAATTAGTATATGTTAAATATTGGGCCATGTCAAATGTTTTCCGGTAAAAAACACATCAAAAAAACGGGAGCATACTCTGCTATCCTCCCGTTTTCGTTATCGTATCATTTACCATACTAAATAGTATACCGCCATGGCCACCGCGGATGAAATAAATACCCATAAAAAGGTCCTCATCGTTTCCATTTTAACGATTTTGATCAATTCATCCATAACACTATCCTCCCGTCATCGGAACTGAACCTAATTATAACATATCAAAAGCTTTAAGGCTCATAACATACTGGATCAGCGGGCCCACTGGGTCAGTTCCACGAAGCGGTCGTGGCCTTCGGCCACATCCAAAACCTCTCCCGTAACCACCGTACCCTTGGGAATAATCACCTGGTTTTTATGGTCTTTAATATCCTTTTGTACTTCTTTGCCCATCAAAAATTGACGTTGTTTTTGTTTAAAAAGCACCGCTCCTTGTTTTTTATGAGATGACGAAGGGGTGGTTAAAGCGGTCACAGAGGAGCGGCCTTTGCCCTGTACCTGCTGGCGTTCTTTGATAATCAGCACATCCTGGCCCAAACTGATGATATCCTGGCTGGCGATGCTCTGTAATTGCATATTGTTGCGCAGGTTCTTATAATCCAGTTGCACAATGGCACCGCTGGGCTCGTCAATAAATATGTCCTCAATCACGCCTTCCAGGTTGCCGCTGCGGGTCAGGACCATTTTATCCATAATGTCGATACTGGCCTCCAGGCAGCTTCTGACGGCCGGAACTTCATCTATCTGATGCAGTTCCTGTTCATTTTCGGTAGTGACTGCATATTCGCCCAGCCCTACCACCTTCAGAAAATCCAGTAAACGCAGATCAATATATTTGCTTTGTCGGCCCACCAAAAAGAATTCCAGCTTGAGACTGCGCGGGTTCACCAGAAGATCCATAACCCGCCCCACTTCTTTGCCCTCTTTAATGGCAATAACCGGTAGTCCCAGCAGTGAAAAACCCTTTTTCAAATAGTATCACCTCATCTTGATCCTGCGAAGAGTACTTTTTCAAAGAATATTTGACATTGATATGCAAAATCCTGCCTATGCAGCATTGTATAGACAAATTCTGTTATTGATCTCACATGCCAGATTACCTTGGGAAATATAAATCATGAGCTGGCGGGAAGCTCAAAATGAAGGTGCGGTCTTCCTACACATCTTGTTTAATTAGTTTTGGGTGTCATATGAATCGTTTCATTATTGTTGCCCCATACCAGATTTAGAGCACAAACAGTCTTGGAATCCGGTATAAAACCACCACTTGCGATGCTCCTAACCTTTACCCATCTTTATCTGCGGATATAGTCCGAAAAGATCCCCTTCCAGTACCAGCGGGGCTTTTATATTCATACTGTATTAACTGGGGCTTTTCATTTTTGAGGCCCGCAATATCTGACTTTTAGGTTTTGTTCGGATAATTGGTCAGCGCGAATTCCACCGTCTTTATCTTCGTACCAATTCTGGTAGTATTCAACAAATGCCTGCGCCTCCCAGTTTTTGCCCTTACCATAAAGCAAAGCTTCTTTTCCGTCCATCATCTTCCATAGTCTTTGCAGGGTGAAATCCTCTTTCGCCTAGTGCTCTTTCAATTTCAACACGGGTTAATACATTCGTTAAATCAGGCTGAGCATCTGTCTTTCCGTCAGGTATTTGATTAATACAGCCTATCACAAACAACATTAATGCACATATGAATACTCCAATGATGTTTCTTTTAATTCCATTCATATGATTCTCCCACTGGCAATATAACACTTCAGGAACACACAACCTCCGAAACAGCCACGCGGACAGCATCTTCAATGAAATGCTGAAGACCTTTCCGGCAACCATAAACGAGACTGATGGAAGCCCCATGGTAAATCTTGAAATGCAAAATACTACTTATCTTCATTATCAATTTTAATTGGATTCAATATTAATAAAGCACACCCCAATAATAGTAATACTATATTGATAGTCATCAACCAGATTGACGAGCTTAGTTCCACAGAATCTGTACTAATATAAAACTGTATAAAGTCCAACAAGGAGCTAAATTGTATCGTCATTAAGACTATACCAATTAGTTTTAGGCAAAGAAGCACTATGTTTTGTATGGTATATTCGGTTGCAAATGATAAATTAGTGGTTTTAGTTCCAATAACAAAAAACCAGTTATCATTTTGAAGCAAATATAGGCCGAATACAAACATGATTATTAAATATAATGACTTTGCGGAATATAATCCGGAATAACCCAAACCACTTAATATATTCATTAGATCCATTAGAATATAAGCTATAGTAATTACGCCTATTAATTTAATTAATACATTAAAAAGAGCTTTTGGTCCCATTATCATACCAATAGCCACCCTTTCAACCTATCTTGCTGATCAGATTAGATTACTATTATAATATTTTCCAGAAAAGAAGGCTATCCCTAAATAAGATAGCCATTTTGAAATATTATTGCCAGTCAAATTCTATACCAGAATAATCTAATCCATATCCTTCCAGTCCATCACTCCAGTAATTTGAAAGAGCAGTACTAGCATAAATACTTGGCAATGGATCATCAACATGTCCTTCTGTCCAGATCATCATTTGAAATTCATAAATATGATCTTTTTTTAAGGTAACAGTACCATAATGATTAATTGTACCGGAAGGACTAGTATTTATTACCCCATCCATAATTTTTTTATTGCTGTCACTTCGATCAATAATTCTAAGTATAATCTTACTTCTTGCTAAAGCATCTGACATGTGGCTTACTTGTCCAGAATAATCTCCATAAAAAGTGACTCTGCAAGTTCTTTCAGCTTGTGTACCAAGAACTTTGAATTCATTTCCTACCCATGCGATAGCCGCACCTTCAAATTGGTCACCGCTGCCAAAAGTGGAAATCAGATAAGTTTTAGCGTCAGCCCAACCCCCGTAATTAACATTCTGGTCTGTATCCCAATTATATAAATAATCCCCATCTGATTCACTTCCGGCCCATACATCGCAATAGGCATCACCATCATTAGCTGAAAGATATGTTGTATCTAACCCCATATTTAAATTCCACGTTGATTTAATAGATTGGGATTTACCGACATCTAATCGTGCATCAATTACTTTTTCAATATAATCAGGCACCTTTTCACAATTATTAATGTCTATCTCATTATTGAGATCAAATTGATCACTATACATTTCCCGAAAAACCTTTGAATCAACATTTACAGGTCTTTCATTTAATGCAAAGCTTTGATTAGGGCAACTCATAATGAATAAAAATACAATAATCATACAAATCATTCGTTTTTTCAAAATTATCCCTCCATTTCATTATTTGTTTCAAACATTACAATAATAGTTACTTCTCATTCCCCGGATATCTGACTGAGAGTTTCCTTGGCGATACCATCCTTCATAGGCTAGTGGAATTACGGGAATTTAGTAAAGCATGTATATCACCCCCCTTTCAAAAATATTATTTAATCTATCTTCCTACTTTCCAATCCTAACACCCATTTTTATCATTTCAAGGCAAATTATATAAAAAGTCCATATGTTGCATTAATTTGCCATTTAGTTTTAACAATGTACCAGCCGCCATAAACTATAATAAAGAAAAAGTTGCGGCGCGTTATGCAAATTAAACACATAAATGGACAATTAATGCTGGATTTGGATATTTTGTCATTATTATGCAGGATTATTGCTGTTCTTAACGAAAATATTGTTAGTAACTGGCCCGTACAATTAAGCAGAAGATAATTCGGAGGGCAAAAGATGGATGCAATACCACTGTATCTTGCAGTAGGGTTTTTGTGCCTCAGACAAGCTTAATGAAGAGGTGGGATTTGGTTTATTTAATTTCAAAGTGCCTATTTCAAAATCTTCGTTGATCTCTAGTTATTGCTGGTGTCAGTTTCTTCCTAAAAATCAAGTATATCATTTACTGTAATACATGATTCATTCTTTATGAACAGAGTTGTCAAAATGCTTGAAGTAAGAGGGAAGCCAGCTTATGAGTACTGTTCTTATTTTAGAAGATGAAAGATACACTTTAGAATTCTTAGAGGCTTTCGTAGGTAATCACTTTATGGTGGATGCAGTCTTTTCAGTAAATAATTCACAGGATGCAATCAAAGCTGCAAAAAAACACATGCCGGACATTGCACTTTTGGATATTGAACTGAAACCTGAAGATAGGTTTGATGGAATCCAAACCGCAGAAATGATTTCGTCAGTGAGTCCTAATACAGTGTTTGTGTTTATAACCGGCTATAGTAAATATGCCTTGGATTCATTTATGGTCCATCCTTATGATTATTTATTAAAACCAATAAATAAAGACAAACTGGCGGAAATTATCCTTAAGGCAACGAATTTGTTCATCCATTCATGGTTGATATTGTTGAAGAATCCCTTTATATCGGCATCGACAACATAATTAATCTTGCCTTCAACAATGGTCTTGTTCAGTTCTCTAAGAGCATCATGACATCCTCTACCCGGCCTAAAACCGTAGGAAACAGGGAGAAAATCCTGCTCGTAAATCGCCGTTAATATCTTTGATAGTCCCATCTGAACGATCTTGTCCTCATGCGCAGGTATACCCAATGGACGCATTTCTTTGCCTCCAGCTTTGGGTATGTATGTCCTTTTCGCAGGCTTCGGTTTATAGCTGTGTGTCCTTAGCCTTTGAACAAGCCCTTCGATGTTGCTATCCAGATCGGCTGAGTATTCTCTCTTAGTCACTCCGTCAATTCCGGCTGACTTGTTACCCGCCAGTTGGCAGTGGCATTCTTTGAGCATCATGGGATTCATAAGGTGGTACAGTGAGGTGAACTCTTCTTTGGGCCTCTGCTTTGCTATTTCCGCTATCCTTGCTAGTTTTGTTTCCATTTATAATCTACCCCTGTGTGTAGTAAATGTTTCCCTAACAAGGTCGACTGTGTGTAGCTGCCTTCCCTCGTCCGGAATTACCCGTTTTCATCAGTACTATTCAGCTATCCGACTCCCTGCTTGCCATTTGGGTTCCTTCCTTTTTATCGGTTGTACGCCATACTTGCCTAGGCAAGGGCTAGCAGGGTCTCCCGGGTTGCCATATTGTCATTGTGTAACATGCCCGGCTCTTCGACCCCGGGGAAGTTGCGCCATGCTCGTCATTAGCGCCTGGAGCAATCCTGTCTTCCCGGTTTGTGACCCGGTCGACCTTCCCGTGTTTGTAAACTTTTCGAGGCTCAATCACTCGCCTTTAAGGGCTTCGGGCCTATTACCTGACTGTCTACGCTTAAACAGTATGATTACTCATACTGCTCCAAGACTCGCTACTGGCTCCCCGACTCAGGGTTTGCCAGGCAGGGGTTCCACCTGCTAAACAATATGCCATTTCCCGGCCGCACCACAATTTATTTTACACACTCACGAGTTACTGTTTTGCCACAAGAATCTAAAGGATTCAGTATCTATTTATATCCTGAACAATATAATTACCGGCAAGGCAAGTATCGTGTGTGCAAGACTGTTTCGACAACTAAACATAAAGATGATCCTAACTGTATACTTTATAACCTAACTGCACCGGCTGGACAGTGCGTGCTTATCTGGGCACGCGGCGCACCAAAAAAGCCGTTCCCCGCTGGAATCCGGGAAACGGCCTTATCTTATATTATGAGTGTCTTATCATTTTTGCAGAAATCCTTTGATTAGTATACAAGGCGTTCCGGCATCAGCCGATCCGCTGACCAGATCCGCCAGACTTGATAACAGATCCTCGGATTTTCTGGGAGTTGTACCCTCGGTTTCTATGCTGCTGCGGTCCAGCTGTTCATCTTTGCGAGCATGAATATGCTGGGCGATTGTCTCAATATCGTAGCCTTCATCCAGCATTTTATCCACCAGATATTTATACTTCAGCCCCTCGCGATATTTGCCGCGCAAGCCCGCGGTCATTCCGAAGGCGGGCTGAGGGTCGGCCAGTTCGTAGATCCCGGTGGAGGGATCACAGTAAGCCCCGTCCCCGTATATGATGACTTCCACATTTTTGTTCAGATCTTGCTGAACCCGCTTCTGAATCTGGTCTGCTAACCGGTCGCAGTCGCGCGGAGCCAGCTTCAGCTTGTCTCCGGAAGAGAGATTGCTCCCTAATACGCCCCATTCTGACCAGCTCTTGGGACCGCTGTTGCAGATGTCCTGCAGCGTTATGCAATTAACCCCTTTGGCATCCAGTTTGGCTCTGGTACGAAAGCGGTTATGGATATTGGCTACGACCACTCCGTCCAATTCATAACCGGCCAGATGAGCAGGGTCATTGCACAGGATCATTTGGCAGGCCGCTCCCTGTTCATTGACGATTTGCTCGTATAATGCGATGTAATCAACCTGGGTGATGGGATGCAGAAAGCGCTCCTCTCCAATATCTTCAAGAAGAATCGTATCGCCTTCGCACTTGCCCAGGGTTTCATGGAAATCAAACGGCAACAGCTGGTTGCCTACTTCGTCAGTGGGATAGGATAATTGTATCACTACTTCTCCCTGAGGAACGGCGGCGGCCAGCCCCTTTAAAACCAAGGAAAACCGGTTGCGGCTGAGTATGGGGAATAAAACCCCGATCCGCCCTTGAGGCCCGACTTGCAACTTCTTCCTGACCTCTTCGGCGATATCGTCTGTAGTTACATAGTTATTCTGTGCTCGCGCTACTACCGATTCAGTCACACACACCGTATCACCATCATCCAGAAAACCGTCCCGGGCGCATTTACTTAGGACTTCGCCTACCATCGATACCACATCGCTGCCGGGAACAATGACTCCCATTTTGAGACCAAAAGCTGATACCCCAATATAATCCGGTAATATACCCATGTGTAACATCCCTTCCCCTCTATAAAACAGCTATATCAACCCTCGACCAATATAACTTAAAATTTTCCTGATGACAATATACTGCCTACCAACTAGTTTGATTTTTGTCCGTCAAGCATAATTACCCGCCTGCTTATGAATGCTAAAGATATCAGCAAAGGATGGGTGATAGACATGAAAACTCTATGGAAAGGCGCGGTCAGTTTCGGGCTGGTCAACATCCCGGTCAACATGTATGCCGCCACCGAGCATAAAGATATCAAGTTTAAGTTTCTGCACAAGGAATGCCTGGGGCCGGTGGAATATCACAAGTACTGTCCGCGCTGCGAAAAGGAAATCAGCAGCAATGATATCGTGCGCGGCTATGAATATCACAAAGGCAGTTATGTGGTGATTGCCGATGAGGACTTGGAACGCATCCCTGCAGTCAATACCAAGACGGTGGATATCCTGGATTTTGTGGAATTGTCTGAGGTGGACCCCATTTATTACGATAAGAGTTATTATTTACAGGCCAGCCCCGGCGGCGAGAAGGCGTATGCCCTTTTGGTGAAGGCCATGAGGGAAACCGGCAGGATAGCGATAGCCAAAGTGGTAATCCGCAGCAAATCTGCCCTGGCGGTATTGCGCGTAAAAGATCAATGGCTGGTCATGGAAACCATCTTTTATCCCGACGAAATCAGAAGTGTTCAGTCCCTGTCCCCGGGAGTCAACGAAGATCTCTTGCACGAAAACGAGGTTAAGATGGCAGTGAGTCTGATAGAAAACCTTTCCTCCCATTTTGACCCAGATAAATATCAGGATGACTATCGCCAGGCTTTATGGGAGCTGATCACTGCCAAGGTAAACGATCAAGAACTGGTAACCCCGGATCGGCCGGCTCAGCCCAGCAACATTGTGGATTTGATGGAGGCCCTGCGCGAAAGCGTAAAACTCTCTCAAGAGGACCGTCACCCTGACGGTAAGGAAACGGCCTCCAAAGTGAGAAAAAAGAAACAAAAACCGGCGGCAAAGGCCAAGACTTCATGAATGCCCGGCTCGTTTCCCAACCGATGAAGCGTCCGCCCGCGTCCTCAGGCTACCGTATCCGCGCTGCTGCGCCGGGAAGAAATCCGCCAGGTCAAACCCGAAGATTTCGACATCTTAAGTATCCCTCAACGCCTCAAGCAGACAGGAGATCTTTTTGCCGGGGCCTTGAGCGCAAAGCAGTCCCTGGACAATATCCTGCAACAATGAAGGATAAACAACCTCTCCGAGTCCCGGATCTGATAAGAGCTGTATGACCATAACCGAGGCTCTGAAAATGAAAGATTCCGGTGTTGAAGGGATCACCCGGAACCAAATATAAATAAATGATAACTATTCGATCAGAAGACTCATGATCTGCTCTACACTGGCACCGGGGATGATGGCGCCGGGGTCAAGAGCCGCTAAGACCTCCCCGACAGCTTCTTCCTGCAAGGGCCTGCCCAGCAAGGCGTTTTCCAGAATGGATAGATCTGCAATGGTAAAAAAGTCCCCGAAAAATCTGCATATGGCCACTTTCCCCTGCTTGACCAACAACAGGGCCTCCATACTCCCCCAGGGGAACTGGGCTTTTCTGCGCTGGCTGAATTGCGGGGAATGGCCGTAATTCCAATCCCAGCTGGTATATTTGCTGTCCCGCAAGGCTTCTACTGCCGCTGTTTCCAAATGGTTCAGCTCTCTTTGCCGGCTAAAACTACTGTGACGGAGTATATTGTCAACCAGCATATTTTTAAATTCCTCTAACGATAAAGGCAGATCTAAATGCTCGGCTATGTTAGTCACCCGGCTGCGCACTGAGGCTATGCCCCTGGCGATGGTCTTGCTTTCATCGGCCTGCAGGGCCTGGCTCACATCCTCCAGGTTAGAATCGAATAATATAGTGCCATGGTGCATGAGGCGGTCCTTGAAGCGATACTGGGCATTGCCCGAAAACTTGCGTCCCTTGATAACGATGTCATTGCGGCCGGTATGCACAGCCGGCACCCCCAATTGATGCAACGCCTCGATAACCGGAACGGTAAAGGCGGCAAAATCCAGTTTCATTCCCGAAGCTGCAGTGATAAAGGTGAAGTTGAGATTGCCCTCATCATGATACACCGCGCCCCCGCCTGATAGGCGCCGCACCACGGCGATGCCCTTTTCACGCACATAGGGCAGGTTGATTTCCGCATGGCTGTTCTGATGCCTGCCCACCACTACTGTAGGCCGGTTCTGCCACAGTACGAAGAGGTCTTCTTTAATATCTGAATGGACCAGATAATCCTCCAGGGCCATATTGAAATAAGGGTCACGTGAGGGATTAATGATCTGCAGCATTGATAGCTCTCCTCTAAATCGCTTTTATTTCCTGGCAGGCGCCAGGTGTATGGCTTCCCCGCCGGCGTCCAGAATAGCCTCCCGCAGGGCTTCACTCAAGGTGGGGTGGGGATGGATCATATCGACGGCCTGTCCCCGGGTAGCCCCTTGCTCCATCAGAGCCAGACCCTCCATAATGAGATCGCTGGCATGGGGCCCTATAATATGAACCCCGATAATTACATCGTCTTCATCCACCAGGACTTTAACTACGCCATCGCTCTCCGCCATGGTCAGGGCTTTCCCGTTGGCAGCAAACTGGAACTTGCCGCTGCGGTACTTCATGCCCCGTTCTTTGGCCTGTTGTTCACTGAGGCCCACCGAGGCTATCTCCGGGATAGTGAATACGCATGAGGGTACCAGCGGGCTGGCAGAACGGCTTCTTATTCCGGCCATGGATTCAACCGCCGCAATCCCCTCTTCCGAGGCTACATGGGCCAGCATCTGTCCCCCGATCACATCCCCGATGGCATATACATTGTGCAGAGAAGTTTTATAGGTATGATCGACCTGAACAAAGCCCTTGGGCCCGGTTTTGATACCGGCTCGATCCAGATTAAGCCCTGCTGTGAAAGGCAGCCGCCCGGCAGCAACCAGAACCGCGTCGCTTTCCACCTGAACAGCGCCTTTTTTGCCTTCCGCCTTGACTAAGAGGCCGTCCTTCTCAAGCTCAATCTTTTGCACCCCGGTTGAGGTCATAACATGAATGCCCTGCCTTTTCAGAAAAACCCCGAGGCGTTTGCCCAATTCCTCATCCAGAGTATTGAGCAGTGCTGGAAGGTACTCGATAACCGTAACCTGACTGCCAAAGGACTGGAATATACTCGCAAACTCCAGCCCGATCACCCCGCCGCCGATAATGACCATTCTCGCCGGGAGCTCTTGGAGATCCAGGATTTCATCACTATTCATAACCCCGGGCAAGTCCATTCCCGGAACATCCAAAACCGCCGGTATTGAGCCGGTCGCCAGCAGAATAAACCTGCCGTGATGCTGGACCCCGTCCGCCAAAACCGTGTGGCCGTCCACCAGGCCGGCCTGAGCCTGCAGGACCTCAATTCCATAGGCCTGCAAAAGGCGTCGTATTCCCGCAACCAGGGTCTCGACCACCTTTTGCTTGTTTTCCCAGGCCTGAGCCAGGCTGAATTGCCAGCCGGAAAGGGTGACTCCAAACTGCGGGCTTTTGGCCAGGTCTTTGATAAAGTGCGCATCTTTATGATAGGCTTTGGTAGGTATGCAGCCCCGGTTCAAACAAGTGCCGCCCACCTGCGCCTTCTCTATCAGCAGCACCTTTAGGCCCAATTGCCGGGCCCTGATGGCAGCTACATAACCCCCCGGCCCCGCACCGATGATTATAATATCATACATCAATTCCATCCCCTAATCGTTTCGGACTGTAACCATTATTTTCTCCGTTTAAGGCTTTATCTTGCATATCTCAGGGTTGATTGCTTGCTCCTCAACATTGAGACAAATGTACCGGCCCAGTTTGGTGAGCCGGGGCCGTGAAGCGCTGCCGGGGTTAAGCAGCCACAACTCGCCGAGCTTTTCGCAAAACGGTACATGGGTGTGCCCGAATATGACTATATCGGCTTCCATCTCCTGGCCGCGATAATAAATGTTATTCAAATTCTTTTTAACCCCGTATTGATGGCCGTGCACTACATATATCCGCCTGCCGGCCAACTTCAGGAGCAGTTCGGCAGGTCCGTCTTTTTTGGCGTCACAATTACCGCTTACGGCATGGAAAGGCCGGTTTAATGTCTCAGCTATTTTGCAGGCATCAGCGTAAAAATCCCCGGTGTGGATGAGATGATCAGGCGGGTTTTTAGCCAGAGCCCTGCATATACCGGTAATACGACCGTGAGTATCACCGATTACCGCAATCCTCACTGGATGGCCTCCCTTATATAGCCTAGGCTTGGCTGGCAAGCAAGCCCGGCAGTTTTTTCAAGGCCTGTGCCCGGTGACTGATAAGGTTCTTTTCTTCCGCGCTCAACTCTGCAAAAGTTCGGGTATAGCCCGCGGGAATAAAAAGAGGATCATAGCCGAAGCCCGCGGCGCCCTCGGGTTCGAACGCAATCTGGCCGTCGCATACTCCCATTACGGTTTGGGTCTCCCCATCGGGGCCGCTTACCGCCACCACACATACGAAGCGAGCCTGGCGCTGTTTTGCCGGGAATTCTTTCATCAGTCTTAACAGTTTCCGGTTGTTGGCCTCGTCATTACCCTGCTCACCAGCAAAGCGAGCTGAATAGATTCCGGGCTGTCCCCCCAGGGCTGCCACCTCCAGGCCGGAGTCATCGGCCAGGCTGGTCAAACCAGTGTACATAGCGGTGATCCGGGCTTTTTTGGCAGCATTTTCTTCAAAGCTCCGGCCATCCTCTTCGACTTCAGGAAAATCCGGAAAATCGGCCAGGCTTTTCACCTCAAACCCCAGAGGCGCCAGCAATTCTTCCAACTCACGTTGTTTGTGCTGGTTACGGGTAGCTAAAATGAGCATTTTTTTCACACTTATGCCCCCAATATATGCTTTTGCATGGCGATGAGTTCCTCGATTCCCCCCCAGGCCAGACTAAGCATTTCATCGAGATCAGTGCGGCTGTAGGGTTTGCCTTCCGCAGTCCCTTGAACTTCTATAAAATCGCCGCTTCCGGTCATAACTACATTCATGTCTACCTCAGCCCGGGAATCCTCCACATATTCAAGGTCCAGCATCAGCTGGCTGTCAACCATCCCTACACTGATCGCGGCCACATGGTCCACAATAGGCCATTCCTTGATAACGCCCTGGTCAAGACATTTTTGCATAGCCAGGGCCAGGGCCGCAAACCCTCCGGTGATAGATGCTGTCCTGGTTCCGCCGTCGGCTTGAATCACGTCGCAATCAATCCACACGGTTTTCTCGCCCAGCTTGCTCAAGTCGACCACGGCCCGTAAAGACCGGCCGATCAGCCTTTGAATCTCGTGAGTACGGCCCCCGATCTTGCCGCGAGCCGCTTCGCGGTGGGTACGGGTCAAAGTGGAGCTTGGCAAGAGTGAGTATTCTGCGGTTATCCAGCCTTTACCGCCACCCTTTAAGAAAGGAGGCACTTTATCCTCCACCATGGCTGTACAGATTACCCGGGTGTCGCCGGTGGAGATTAACACCGACCCATCCGGATGTTTAACATACCCGGGAATCATGTTTATCGGCCTGAGTTGATCATTGCGCCGGTCGTTTGTTCTGGTCATTTTCTTCCTCCTTGTAATATTGAGAGTTGACCCTGTTCCTCACCTCTTGGTATATATTATCACCATATGAGTCAATAGCCACGATACACGGGAACGACCGCACCTCCAGTCTTAACAGGGCTTCCGGTCCCAGCTCCGGATAAGCCACGGTTTGAGCGGAAACAATGCGCTCGGCCAGGTAAACCCCGGCCCCGCCTACGGCGGCCAGGTATACCGCGCCAAAGCGCTGCATGGCTTCCACCACCGCCTGGCTGCGGTCGCCCTTGCCTATCATGCCCCGCAAGCCGCGCTCTAACAAGGCAGGGGTATAAGCGTCCATGCGCCCGCTGGTGGTGGGCCCGGCTGAACCGATCACCTTTCCCGGGGGTGCCGGACACGGCCCCACATAATAAATAATTTGTCCCCGAGGATCAAACGGCAAGTCCTGTCCCAAAACAATGGCTTCGATCATTCTTTTATGGGCCGCATCCCGGGCGGCGTAAATATAGCCGTCAATCAGTATTTCATCACCGACCCGGAGACTCTGTACCGCATTTTCCGTCAAGGGAGCCCGCAATCTCTTCACAAAACACACTCCTCCGCCATTTCAGATCACTGTTTATAATGTGCAGCTGCTGCGCCTGGTGGCGTGGCAGCCCAGGCTCACCGCTACCGGCAAGCAAGCGATATGAGTCGGATAGGTTTCGATATTGACCGCCAGGGCGCTGGTCTGCCCGCCCATTCCCTGGGGGCCGAACCCGAGCCGGTTTATTGCCTCCAGCAATTCGCTTTCCAGGACAGCCAGATCCGCACGGTGATGGCGTTCATCCACTGGCCTGAGCAGGGCCTTTTTAGCTAAATAGGCGGCCATCTCCATATTACCTCCTATGCCCACCCCCACAATTAACGGAGGGCAGGCATTGGCCCCGGCCTCCTTAACCACCCTGACCACAAAATCGCGCATCCCGTCCAAACCCTGCGCCGGTTTAAGCATGGTGAGCTGCCCCATATTTTCACTGCCGGCCCCTTTCGGCAGTACAGTGATATTGAAATGATCGCCTGGCAAAAGTTGATAATGGATAATCGCGGGGGTATTGTCTCCGCTGTTAATGCGCTGCAAAGGATCACTCACCACCGATTTGCGGAAATATCCATCCCGGTAGCCCTGGCGTACGCCCTCATTGACGGCCTGGTTGATGTCGCCGCCCACCACATGCACCTCCTGGCCCATATCAATGTTGACCGCCACCAGGCCGGTATCCTGACATATGGCCATTTTCTTCTCTTCAGCCATTTCGGCATTAGTCAGCAAAATTTTCAGAATCTGGCGGGCCCGGGAACTGTCTTCCCGATTATAAGCCTGGTTTAAAGCCTCTCTAATATCCGGGGGAAGCTCCACATTGGCCTTGAGAACGCATTCCCTTACTGCGGCTGTTATCTGATCACAATGTATTTCGCGCATATTCTCCCCTTTTCATGAACCTTAAATACTGATTTTCAATCCACAATAAGCCATGATCACCTGGCCGGAATAGACTGACTGTATTTCCCCGAACAATACCGACCTGTCAAAACCCGGCCACAAATGAGTAGCCACCAGAATCCCGGGTCGGGCACGCAAGGCGCCTCGAGCCAGATCCGAGGTGGTCATGTGTCCCAACCGGTGTGCCAACTCGCCATCTGCCGCCAGGAAGGAGGCCTCGCCCAGAAGGATGTCCGTCTCCCGGGCATTTTCCCACATCTCATCACTGGCAGCAGCGTCGCTGCTGTAGAACAGACTTGACTTTCCCGCCCGGCACTTCAGGCCGTAAGTCGGCAAGGGATGGGAAACCGGATAAAATTCTATATTCAACTCATCATGAGATACCTTCTGCCGAGGATGTATAGGATAGACCGTAAACTCGGGAACTGATTGCCAGTATTCGAATTGATCCCGAGGCTGATCAGGGATGTATAAATCCACAGGCCCGGCGGATTTACCCTGCAATCGACCGCCCCGAATCAAATGACGGAATGCGTGGAGATCAACGTAATGATCAGGATGAAAATGGCTGATCACCACCAGGTTTATTTCAAAAGGATCGATGTGTTTTCCCAGGCAGGACATCACCCCATGTCCGCAATCCACCAGGCAGGTAGTCTTGCCCTCTTTTATCAGATATCCGCTGCAGGCTTCACCGGTTTGGGGATAAGGCGCCCAGCATCCTATTACTCGTAATTCCATAACTTTCTCCCGAACCGATCAACAATGGGCCAGGGTTATGCTTTTGACCTCATCAATAACCTTTCCCAACAACCGTTTTCCTACACGGTAAAAGGACCGGTCATTTCCGCTGACCAGGAACTCGGAACGGGACTGGTTTTCGGCACTTTGCAGCAGATTGTGGCCGGTCAAAATGGCTTTCATCTCTGCAACCGCCTCGACAGCCGGATCAAGCAAGACGACTTCGCCAATTAAATCAGCCAAAACCTGTTTGAGAAATGGATAGTGAGTGCATCCCAATACCAGGGTGTCGATGTGCTCCTGCAGCAGCGGCGACAGGTATTCTTTAGCGGCAGCCATGGGCTCTTCGCCGGTGAGTATGCCCTCTTCTACCAGCGGCACAAAGAGCGGGCAAGCCACTTCAAAAACCCGGCAGTTTGGATCGATATCTTGAATAGCTGTACGGTAAGCCCGGCTGTTCACCGTGGCCTGCGTAGCCAGCACCCCTACCCGTTTGCTCAAAGTGCTCTGACAGGCAGCCCGTGCGCCGGCCCTGACCATCCCCACCATGGGTACGGGATAATCAGATTGAATTTTCGGCAGGGTTACCGAGGAATGTGTGCCGCAAGCCACCAGAACGGCTTTAACCTTTCTCTCCAGAAAATATGCCATTATATCACGGGCGTATTGCAGCAACTGCGCCTCGCTCTTATTGCCGTAGGGGACATGGGCGGTGTCGCCCAAATAGATAAAATCCTCCCCGGGAAGCTGTTCCAGAAAAGCTTTTACAACGGTCAGTCCTCCGACACCCGAATCAAATATACCCACGGGATGCTTGTTTCCCAATCATTACACCTCTTTTAAATTGTATAGGTTGAGTTCGTTTTATATAATCTTTAATTACCTTTTGTCATTGTAAACAAACTCATTAAATAATGTATCACTTTTACCAGCCTGCCGCCAGATAATACCACCTTAATCTCATCTTCCGCATCCTAAAAGATATGCAGAAAGGATTTATTGAGTTTTTAACAAAGTATCTGCCTATCAATACGCGATAGGCAGGGTATTTAATGCCAAGCCTGATCCCGGTTTCTAAGCTGCTTGAGTCCAGGTTAGACCCTCTGATTTCAGCTATGTGCGGTGAGATCTGCCTTACGGAGATTCTGGATCAGTTGATTCCCTGGGGCGAGACATAAGGCTATGACCAGAGCTGAGGATCAAAGGCTTTAGCCGTTGAGATGCTGTCACATCGGAGACCCCTGTACAAAGTCTGGCAGCTTAACCGTCATTTAATTAAAATGTAAAATCATCTTGACATTTTGGCCTAGTCATTTCATAATCAAAATGTAAAAAACTTTTAACATTAAGAAAGGGAGGCCGGTTATGAAAATCAAGAAAGCGGATGAGATGGAAATAGCCATAAGCTTAAAATCCATGCGGTTGTCGTGGGTTTTTGCCGTCCTGGCGCTATGCGCATGGTGCATCGCGGGATTTATTATTGACGGCGAATTGCCAATAATCCCATTTATGATTCTCTGTATTCAAAATATAATCTTTTTTTCGGCCAAATTATTCTTTACACGGCAGTTGGTAGGCAATGCCAGGTAACAGGCGATGAAAAATAAAATAAAAATATTGCGCAAGGAACTGGGACTGCGTCAAGAGGATGTTGCGGAAAAACTGGGCGTGACCCGGCAGACAATCATAGCCATAGAAAACGATAAATACAACCCCACCCTGGAGCTGGCCATGAAGTTGGCCAAATTATTGAATACTTCCGTTGAGGAGTTGTTCCAATTAAAAGAGTAAACCAAAGCGGAGAAGGCGTTTTTTCCGCTCCCGGGGACAGACGGGCGGTGCATCAGAGGCCAACCGGGTAGGTTTAGTACAAATATGATACAGAAATTTGTATTTGCAATGCAAGAAAATATATCCAAAACCATTATCATTATAATAAGGAGAATAGGGAGAGGGGGCGGCAAACCATCAATGCCTTTGAAATCCATGGCCTGAGAAAGGTATACCGGGTGGGAACCCAGAAAGTAGTGGCCCTGGATCAGGTCGATCTGTACATACCGGCTGGTGAAATCTGCTGCATTTTGGGGACCTCCGGGTCAGGCAAATCCACTCTGCTGCACCTGATGGCCGGTCTGGAAAAACCCACCCGCGGCACCATCCAGGTTCACGGAATATCAATAGAGAAGTTGACCGAGCAACAACTGGCTCTATTCAGGCAAAAGTATATCGGCTTCGTCTTTCAATCTTACAATTTATTGCCGTCTCTGTCGGCCTTGGACAATGTAAGCCTGCCGCTGGTATTCAAAGGTGTGCCCAAGCGGCAGCGAGATTTTGCGGCGGCCGAGATGTTGGACCTGGTCGGGCTAAAGCAATTCGTCAAACACAAGCCCACTGAAATGAGCGGCGGCCAGCAGCAGCGGGTGGGCATTGCCCGCGCTTTTGTCGGCAAACCGCCCATCATCCTCGCTGATGAACCCACCGGAAATCTGGATTCCCGGGTAAGTATGGAGATCATGCAGCTGATGCTGGGCCTGGCCAAAGAACATCAACAAACCCTGGTCCTCATTACCCACGATCGCGATATTGCCGCTTTTGCCCACCGTATCATCCATTTTCTGGACGGAAATATTGCTCAGGAGCAAATCATGCAACTTGAGGAGAGAATGTCATGAAAAATCGGATACTCTATTTATCTGTCGCTTTAATGGTCATTTTTACACTGACAACGCCGGGAGATATCCCCTTCCCATGGAGCGGGCGGAATGCCGTTCTTCAGGCGGAGGAGATGGAGATTATCCAGGATCCGAAGCTGATAATCGGCCGCAGCGCATCCATACCGACCTTTATGGCGGGAGAAGAAGACACTTTGTCCGTGCCGGTTGAAAATCTCCATCAAGGCACCGCCCGTAATGTCAACGTGTCTCTGCTGGTTGATAAGCCGGATGCATTCCCATTTCAAATCGCTGGCATGTCCCTGCAGACAGCCATGGTATCCATCGGCTCGCGGGACATTGAGTACGCCAGGTTCCCAGGCTTAAAAGTGGCTCCGGGAACCGCGTCCGGGGTTTATCCCATTTCCGTTAAGGTGGATTATACTACTGACGGCGGCAGGGAGGGCAGCGCCACCGGCACCATTTTTATAAAGATCATCAATAATAAAGCGCCGGCGCTGCGCGTCATGGATCTGCTGTTGAATAATGAAACCCTGGACAGCGGCGAAAGCACGGAGATCAAGCTGCAAATAAAGAATGAAGGCGAGTTCATCGCCAAAGATATCCAGGTGAAACTGGCCGGTTTCACCTCCACCGGTTTACGGCTGGACCAGGCCCTGGACACGCTTTATGTCACTGAGATGAAGGGAGGAGAGTTTAAAGCCTTGCCCTTTAAGGTGTACGCCGATCCCGGCATCGAAAGCGGCTCTTATGCCCTGGATGTGACCATTAAATACAAAAACGAATCCAATCAGGAGTTTAGCGCCGAAAGCAAAGTTTATTTGGCCATAGAAGGCAGCAGCGGGGAAGGGAAAAATATTAAATCGAGCCCGCGGCTGATCATAGAAAATTACTCCTACGGGAATGATTTTGTACGGCCGGGCGAGGTTTTTGACCTGCAGCTTGCTTTTCTCAACACCAGTTCCAGCAAGGATGTCTACAATATCAAAGTCAGTTTTACCTCTGATGAAAACATATTTTCTCCGGTTAACAGCGGCAGTTCCTTTGTTACGGAAACAATTCCCGCCGGCGGCAATATGTCTCAGGCCGTCAGATGGAAGTCCAAGCTGGACGCTGCCAGCAAAACCTACAACATCACCGCCGACCTTGAATATGAAGATCAGAAAGGCAATAAATACACCGACAAAGAACTGATAGGGGTGACGGTGATTCAGGAGAGTGAACTGGTGGTCCCGATGCTGGAAAAACCGGATGAAATTTTTGCCGGATCTCCTTTCGGATTGTCGGCGACCTATTTTAATGCCGGCAAAGCTGCGGTCAGGAATTTAATGATCCGCACCGAAGGAGATTTCGACATACAAGACGGGGCCGAATACATCGGCAACCTGGAACCCGGCAAAAGCGATTATTTCGAAGTGACCTTAACTCCGCATCAGGAAGGGGTCTGCAGCGGATCGATCATATTCTCCTACAACGATGACATGGGGCAGCTCTACGAGATCAAAAAGGACTTTCAAGTCGAAGCCATGTCGTCGCCGGAGCCTTTCGTGATGGAGCCGCCGGAGAATATGGTTAAAGCCCAGGGAGGATTTAAAACCCCGTTGCTGGCAGGAGCTGCGGCGATTGTCATCGGCGGGCTGGCCTTTATCATTGTGCGCCGCAGGCGCAGGAAACGGATTGAGGATGTGAACTTTGATGAATAGTCTGGATTTGGTGAAGATGAGTTTCGGAAACCTGAGGCGGAGAAAGCTGCGCACCTTTCTTACCATGCTGGGGGTGGTCATCGGGACCAGCTCCATCATTCTTATGCTCTCCCTGGGCTTTGCCATGGACGCCAGCTTTCAGGAAAGCCTGCAGCAAATGGGCAGCCTCAACGTTATCGAAGTACGCCGGGGCGGAGGTTATAGTATGGAGCAGACTTCCAAAAGGAGCCCGGAAGTGCGGCTGGATGATGCCGCAGTGGCCAGTTTCCGGAAAATCTCTGGGGTAGAGGCGGTTATGCCGGTAAAAAATGCCTATTTACGTGTGATTGAGGGGAAAATGGTAGGCGACGTGAATGTCATCGGGTTGGATCCCGCTCTCATGGAAGCCTTTGACTTTGAGGTGGAACAAGGCCGTCTGTTGATGGCCGGGGACAAAGAAGCGATGGTTTTTGGCAAGCAAGTGGCTTTTAATTTTCGTAATCCCAGGCTGCAAAATGACCCCCGCGAAGGTTTCTATTCCTCCACTTACGTCGTAGGCGGCACCGGGTCTAAAGAAGGACCGGAGCCCAAGCCCCCCGTAAATCTCCTCAGCGACAAATTGCAGATCACTACCGACATGGGGTATGGAGAGAGACGCAGGAGCGAAGCTGAAGGGGACGATGACTATATCCCCCCCAGCCCCGTCAAGATAAAAGGAGTCGGTATTCTTAAAGAAAATCATGGTGAAGAAACCTACAGCGCTTATATGAACATCACCACCCTGGAAAAAATTCAGGAAGAGGAACGCAAAGCCCGACATCTGCCCAGAAGCTCCCAGAACTCTGAAGACAAATACAACGTCATCAAGGTCAAAGTGGCGGATATACAGCAGGTCCAGTCGATTCAGGAACAAATTGGCCAAATGGGGTATCAGCCCCATAGCCTGACCGAGATGCTTGAAAGCGTGAACAAGCAGTTCCGGGTCATTCAGGCCATCCTGGGAGGAATTGGAGCGGTCAGTCTTCTGGTGGCAGCCATCGGCATCACCAACACCATGATCATGAGCATCTATGAAAGAACCAGGGAAATCGGCGTGATTAAGGTTCTGGGGGCCAATCTTCGCGACATCAAAAAGATGTTTCTTCTGGAAGCCGGCATCATCGGGATTTCCGGAGGAATCATCGGGGTATGCTGCAGCAGCCTGATTTCATTGGGATTAAACATGGCAGCAGCCCGGTTTATGAGCCAAGGGATGGCCGGCGCGACCAAAATATCAGTTATTCCCATGGGCCTGGTGCTTTCGGCAGTGGCCTTTTCCACCCTGGTGGGGTTGATTGCGGGCTACTCGCCTGCCAACCGGGCCATGAAGCTCAGCGCCCTGGATGCCATCCGGACCGAATAAGCGGGATCACTGTCTTGGTGTCAACGGGTGACAAAGGACGGGGGTTTGATAACTTTCAGACATTCAAAATGACACTTTGATTGATGCCGTCAGCCTTTGAGACCGGTCTTTATGGAAAGATATTTTACTCTTTTGGGGGTTTTTAAATGAATTTTCTGGAAAGCAGGGGTGAAAAGTGCAAAAGACAGGATTCAAAGCGGTATGGGCTTTATTTATAATCGTTGTTTTGCTGGCATCATCTGTCTGGTTTACTGCTCAAAAAAGGGATCAGGAGGGACCCTCCGGCAGAATAGCGACCCCGGATTTGCGCTATGATTATGAATTGATTTATACCTATCGCAATATGGCTTATGATGCGGAGAGTTTCGCCAAGCTGGCCGGGCTTTTGCAGTCAAAAGACATACTTACCGTCAAAGCCGTAAATTATGGGGAGGATAACGGGATTTTGCAAATAAGTTATCAATTAAAGCTCACCGCAGCAGAACCGGACTATACGGTCGACTTTACCAGGCAAATGCAGGATGCCATCGTACTATTTGCAGTTTTCGACTATATCGAAGGTGTGGTATTTAATTTTGAACAGGCGGATTATGGTTTTGGGGGCGTACCCATAATGAGAGCCGATGCCGAAACCCTGTTCGGAGAACAAATTAGGCCCTTCGGACTTACTAAAGAAGACTTTGTAGAAACATTTCCCCCTAAAGTACAAACAGTTGTATGGGAGCGTAATGTGATGGATACGGTCAACTACTACCACGCTATGGGCCTCGATCAATAAGCATTTCAAGAGGTCGCGTTCCCCGCCAAATATTAGCTTAAGGAAGACAATGCGGCAGCCTTGAGAATCATAAACCTTCTCATTGCAATCAATTTTTATATAAGGCCAAAACCGCCGTATAACCTATGATCACTCCTAATATGAGGGGGAATTCCACTCCCAACCGCGAAATAATGAACGCACTTATGTTCAAGATATTAAATATAAAAGCTACATATAAAACAGAAACGGGGAGAATAAACCCGAAGATAAGACTCCAATCGATCTTCCATGATCCATCTTTTTTATTTTCATTAATATAGTGATGCATACCTAACAAGATGCCTACCAGGATATACCCTAAAAATGTTACTAGTAGATTAAACATCAAATTATAACTGATCGAATAATAGGCATGCGACTTAGTCATCACGCCAAAAAGGACACCTATAAGCAATACTGCTGTCCACATAATGATTAACTTCTGAACTATTCCCATTCTGTCTGAATTCATTTTCTTCTCCCCAAACAATTCTACATTGATATATCATAATTACCGATAATACAATAATATGTAAATAATTGTGACACAAGTGGGCCACTTGCGGGTATGAATAATTTGGGCGACAGAGAGGTTTTCACTGTCGCCTTTTTCCGTTTCCCCCAATTGTTGCTAGGGCTGAGGCTGTTTATGGGTCAGCCCTGTAACCATCTGATTGATATCTATTCCCGACACTGATTTCAGCATTTCCGGTGCGGTTGCCATCAATGATGTTACATAGTTGCTCAGACGGGCCGCGCCCGCCCCGTTGCCGGTGTCAACTACCGTTAAGCTGTCGATGGATTTTAACGGTTCGGAAATTTTGGCGGCCAATTCCGGCAGCATTTTTACGATGATGTCCAATACCGCCGCCTCTCCGTATTTTTCAAAAGCCTCGGCCAGTTTTTGTTTGGCTTCCGCTTCGGCCAAACCGCGCAGGCGTATGACCTCGGCTTCGGCAGTTCCTTTGGCTCTTTCCGCATCGGCAATGGCCAACCCTTCCAGGCGTTTTTGCTCTGCGCTGCCTTTGGCTTCCGCCTCTATTTTATACTGCAACGCGTCCGCTTCCCGCAGGCGTTTGGCCTTGTCCGCCTCAGCCGCCTGCTCTACCGCGTAACGATCGGCGTCAGCCTTTTTCTTCACTTCGGCGTCGTATTGTTTCTGGCGGCGTAAGATTTCCCTTTCCTGCAAGTCAATTTCCCGGTCTTTTCTCACCATCTCTATCCGCATCTGTTCTTCCACCGCCACCTGCTCGGATTTGGCCTGCTGAATTTTATAAGCCTGATCCGCTGCGGCTCTGGCGGTATCCTGTTCCTTTTTAAAGGCGGCGACCTGAAGTTCCTTTTCTTTAAAAGCTTCGGCCACATTGGTGTCTCTCAGCAATTCTGCCTTTTGGGCTTCTTCATCGGCCAGCGCTTTCTGAATACGTGCATCCCTTATGGCTTGCGCTTCACCGATCTCGGCGTCACGTTTGACGGCTGCTATTCTGGGCTTGCCCAGAGCGTCCAGGTAGCCTTGCTTGTCGCGGACATCCTTAATCGTAAAGGAAACGATTTGCAGGCCCATTTTCTTGAGATCATTGGCGGCGACCGCCTGCACCTCCTGGGCAAACTTATCACGGTTGCGGTACACTTCTTCCACCGTCATAGTACCGAGAATGGCCCGGAGGTGGCCTTCCAACACCTCTTGAGCCTCCTGCTGCAGAGCCTCTTTGGGTTTTCCCATGAATTGTTCGGCGGCCGTTACCACATCCTCCACGGAACCTCCGATTTTAATGATTGCGACTCCGTCAGCCATGACCGGAACACCTAGTTCGGTGTAGACTTCAGGCGTGGTAACATCCAGTTTGTGGGATAGCAAGGAAAGAAAATTCGCTTCCTGGAAAATAGGCAGTATAAATGCGCCGCCTCCCCGGACGATTTTTATCTTTCGCCCCGGATCGTCGGAAAGCACATTTTTGCTGCCCAGCATGGACCCGGTCACAATCATGGCTTCGTCGGGGCCCACCGTCTTGTATCTGGCCCAAAAAGCCAGACCCAGCACCAAAACAATCACAATTACGATCAGTGGAACCGTTATAACGCTTAATATGCCCGGCATGGCATCAATCCTCCTTTTACTGCTCTTCGTACAAAAAGACCTTCAAAACTCCATTCTCAACCTCAGCCACAACCACCCGGGTTCCCATCGGGAAGTCCTCTCCGTTGCAGCTGCAGGCGATATGATTGGTATTGCCTCCGCCTATTTTGACCAAAATTTCTCCAAACCCGTTTCCAGGGACCGGTACGCTCACAGTCCCGATTTTCCCCACCAGTTCCGCCATGGAATATCCACTGGAATTCTCCGCGTTTTTCATGGGCCTGACATTGACAAAATAGATCAATATGGAAAATATCAGGGCAATTATTACGGAAAACACGGCCACCGAAGCTGCGGCCAGCGAACTGATGCGTCCAAGCATAATGCCGGCTCCGCCAAAAATGGTGATGCCGCTGACCAGGACCACGGGACTGAGGAAATCCAAATGATCAAAAGAGAGGGAATGAAATATTCCTCCGCAGATATCGCCCAGCAAATCTCCGAAAATAATGGTAATGATGGCAAAAATCAGCCCTCCCCACAGGCAACCCCAATATAATGACTCCATTGGTTCTCCCTCCTGAAGGTAGTAAAACATTCCGTATACTCATGCACATAATCTGGGTAGATTTTTCCGAATTACTGGTTGCCGTCAATCGAGCTGGGTCCAGTATTGCTCACGCCTCCGCCTTGTACTCCGAAAAATCCACTCCAACTTTATACACAATTTACGAATGTTGTACCGGCCGGAAATGACAATGATATGGGGTGATTATTCGCCTGCCTCTAACTTGGCCTTTAATTCCGCCAATTCACGTTCAATGGCATCGCCGGCGCCCAGCGCTTCCAGTTCCTGATCCACCGACCGGCCGCCGCTCAAGTCTCCCGCGGCGATCTGGGCTTCAGCCTCCATTTGCAAAACCTTGGCTTCCATGCGTTCAAATCCCCCCCGGGAGCTGTCTTTGACGAAGCCGCGGGATGAATCTGCAACGTTCTTCTGAGCTTTGGCGGCTTGAGCGCGGGCGGCCAGGGTGTCGCGCCTGGCTTTGAGACGCTCGAATTCGTCCTTCATTTCCTGAAGCTGGATTTTAAGGCTATCGGCGATCTCCGCCATATGATCATATTGTTGTTTGTAATCGCTGGCTCTGGACACGTACAGATTCTTTTCCTTCAGGGCTTCCCGGGCCAGGTCTTCACGTTCTTTTTGCAGAGCCATCAAGGCCTGGTCAGAGCGTTTATCCGCCAAAGCGGCCGCTTCTTCATATAACCTTTTCAGCTTATGAACCACCACCAATTGCCTGGCAACGGCATTTTCGGCATCGGCGATGTCATCCCCCATATCCAGGAGATACTGGTTGAGAAGTATTACCGGATCTTCGGCCTTGTCCAGCAAAGCGTTCAGGTTGGCTCTAATGTTATCGTTAATCCGCTTAAAAAGGCTCATAATCGGACCACCTCCATCAATTTCATGAGCGCAGATTCAAAATATTAAATCCCGGTGACTTCCCTCCCTTCATTTGATTAATTTAGATTATATTTACAACGATACTACAAATTGCATGGATATCCAACATATAGTCGCGAAGGCCCCCCGGTCGAACCAGCGGAGGCTGCGAAGTATTGCGGCCTTGCGGCCATGAGCATTTCAAGCAAGGGCACGGCCTAAAACGGCCCTGCCCCTGCTTGCAGCCTTTTGCGTCGGCTTATCTGTTTATTATTTGGTCAAATCGTAGTTGGGAGCCAGAGGTTCGGATAAATCCAAATAATTGATCGAATCAGCATATTCACCGTCAATCATCAAGCTGACTTCTTTGACGGTAGGGTATTCACCCAGGGTATTAACCAGGGAATAAACCATGAGTTTGGCCTGCTCCTTGGTTGGCACATTGCGAACGTGATTGCTGACGTCTACTATGCACAGACCATCAGATTTGATGTTGATGTCCAGCAGTTGCGTACCCTCAGGAAACAACCTTACGTTTTCGGCCTGGGCAGGCCCCCGGAAAAGCTCCTGCACGGTTACTCGCGCCATGCCGGCAGTCTTCTCCACGCTCCTGCTTTCTGCAACCAGGCCTTTATTATCCTGGTCTCCATAATAGAGGGTGACGCTAATTTCTTCCTGAGTGGCAACCGGAGCTTCAGGAAGCAGATCCTGTATGCGCGTAGCCGGCTGTGGGGCGGGTTCCCGGTTTATAGATTGCTGCAGCAAGTCTTTAAGCTGCTGTACTTTATCAGCGCCCTGGTTGGAAGAACAGCCTCCACTGAGCAAACAGATGCCTAGTACAACTGCCGTCAGCGCAATAATCAACTTCTTTGCCATAAATATGCCTCCTCCAAAATATTCCTTTTAATTAATACTAAGCGCTGACGGTTATTATGAATCTTTTTATAAAATTATAAAAAAAGCGAGCACCTAACGGTGCTCGGTATGAAGGAGGAGTTATTAAAAAGAAAACTTAATTACATATTAGCAGATATGTCAATCAACTATTATACTATTGAAATTTTAGCAGAATCCCACGAATAATGTCAAACTCCTTATCAAGCAACAGCCGGTAACTACGTCATTGTTTCACTTCCTGCAGCTGTTTTTTCTCGCTGCGGACAATACTGATGAGGTTATCTTTGTTCAGGTCGTCAACTATATACAGGACCCCATGGGCGCGTTCTGCCACTTTTTCGAGGTATTGGCGGTAGGCCTCGATGCCGATGCACATAAATCTAATCTTGGCCTCTTCAATTTTTCCCGCCGCTTCCAGGGCATCCGCTTTGGCATCCATAGTCCACAGCGGGGTATTGGGCAAGCCGTCAGTAATCAGCACCAGCAAGGGGTTTCTCACCCGACTGTTTTTGATCAGATCTACTGCAGTCATAATGCCGCTGGCCAGAGGTGTCAATCCGGCCGGATTGATCATGGCCAACCCTTTCTTGAGAATCGACTGTTTCCGTGTAAATGGCACCACTACCTGACTGCTTCTTTCCTGAAAGATCACCACTGCCACTTTTTCCTTGCCGGACAGCAACAGGTGTTCCGCCAGGAAACAGGCGGCCTGCCTCTTATCCCCTGCCATGCTGCCGCTGGCATCAATCAAGAAGCAGATATCGACCGGCACATAAGTCTTTTTATCATAATAATGCAAATCATCTTTTTTAATGACCAGATGCTTATCGCCACGCAAAAAACTGTTTTTCTTGGCCTGAATAATGGTTTCCGGCACCGCCAGGTCACCGGACCAATTTTTGTCCGGGTTGTTTATGGTACGGTTGCGGTTGGTCAGTTCCACTGATGACATTTTGCTTTCCGACTTGCCCAGTTTTTTATAGCGGCCTTTTCCTCCGGCCGGCATTTTCCGGATATTGCGCCTGATTTCGGTTTCCAGTTCACACTTATTGGTTAAAACAAAATCTTTTAAAGCCTGCCCTTGCTTAGTTAATACCTTGCCGAACATAGTTTCTTTAATAATTCCCAGTTCTTCCAATTGTTCTATATCGTTTTCGATATCTCCCCATTTTTTCTTCTGCTGTTCGATGCCTTTGCGCTTCAAAATATTAGTGGAGTAATTTTCCATAAATTCTTCAATTTCCTCCACCCCGCCGAATTTTTCGGCCAGTTTTATGATCAGCTGATTAACATTTTCTTTATCGGGCAGCTGCCGGGCGTTTTGTCCCTTCAGTCTTTTCCAGGGCAGGCGCATGTATCCGGCGTAGCTTTCTTCCTCCCGTTTTTGATTGCCATGGGTTATATTCCGTACCCGGGACAGTTTTAATTCGTTATTGAGAATGAATTCTTCAACAATTTCTGCGATTACATAGACCAGATAATATTCTTCTTTTTGCAGCTGGGCCAGGATATGGACATGATCATGACCCTCGTCGGATTCGCTATAGGGCTGGATTTTTTCCTGCATCAATTCGTATACGGTACCTTTGCCCATAGCAGTGGTCAAGAATATCTTGGTGGCAAAGCCGGCTGCTATCTTAAAGCGCTCATCCTCCGCGTACTGAAGCTGGGGGTCTTTGACGATGAAATACTGATTAAACCCCCAAAAGATGGCCTTGGCCAGTTCAACCGGATCAACCTCGCCGGGCCGGTGAAACACATCCATGTGAACTACCTGACCTTCATCGACAAAATCCAAAAAGCATTTGCCCGCATCCCGGTTGGTGAAGATCTTAATCTGGCCTTTAACTCTTTTTTCCGGCATGCGGCCATGGGTATGGCAGCTCACCACCGTACTCTCGCCCAAACGAATGCCCTGACCCTGACCCAGATACAGTCCGAGGTAGTTGCCTACAGAAGCGGCCTTGTCGACTTTGGATTTTTCCATCCATGCCACTTTAGACCACTCCTCCCTAATAATCAGTCGGCGTCAGGTTCTTTTCGGTATTGATTAATTCACCGCGGCTTAAATCCTTCAATGAACGGGCATCATGCTGAAAATATTCAGGTTCTTCTTCCTCTTTTTTCTTTTCTTTACGGTTCTTGAAGCTTAAGATGCCTTCTTTGCTGCCCCGGGTGTCGAGGTCGTTAATGATGCGAACCAGGGTGTCACCGTCGACACGATGCTTCAATACCAGGGGTATGGTTTCGGTAACATCCGATATTTGTACCTTATCCCGGTTTTTTATTAAGCAGCGCAAAACCGATCCCTGCTGCATGGCCTCAATAGCCCTGATACTTTCCAGATTATGCTTGATATACAAGCGGGCAATGAAGTTGCGCAAAAAGTCAGGCAGCTCGGTCTTGTCATACTGCTCAGCCCAGCGGATGATCTGCTGGCGATAGGCGTCGTTTTTGCTTTCATCCACCTGTACTACTCTTCTTTGCTTATAGAGACGGGCTTTCTTCTGGTGAGAATTTTCCGCCAGCATATGAGAAAGAATATCCACTGAATGAGGCCTTCCCATATAGCAGACCATGTCAAAACGGTCTGACAACTGGCGCCGTATCTCCTCCAGCGGGCCCGGGTCTTCATCCGGGTTGGAGGCTGCCCACACCGATACATTAACAATGATCTCCACGGCCGGTAATCCGGCTTCTTCAATCTGCAGGTGTCCGGGTTTATTGCCCATCACATCCAACAGGATGTCAGTAATTTCTGGCGAAGTGTCTGCCAGGCGGTTGATTTCATCTATAAATAGAATTCCGCGGTGGGCTTGCGGGATCAAACCGGGGAGCATATGTGCTTCCGGATGATTAGGATCCGTCAACCTGGCCAGATCGATACTGCCTGCGACAGTCCCCACCTTGGCTGAGTGGGAGATCTCTAAGAACGGCATGGGAATCATTTCGGTGCCGATGGATTCGATTTGTTCCTGGGTTAAATAACGATGGTGGGGACAATGGGGATCATAGGGATCACAATTATATATGCAGCCTTTTATGCGTTCGATGGGCGGTAGGATACCCCGGGCAGATCTCATAATTGTGGTTTTACCAGTACCGCGCAACCCCTCAGCATGCACATGCAAAGGCTCACCAGCATATGTAGAAACGATGGACATCATTACCAGATTAAATAAGGCCTCGTTACCCTCATACCTTTCTAATACATAAAATGGTAACATTCTATCACTCCAATCTCGCCTGCGGCTATAGATCTCAACGACCTAAAGACGCCTATCCCCCAGTTTTATTTCATATTTTTCTCGGGAGTCTTTTGATGGACGACGTTCCGTCCCATCACCCATCCTGTTGCTCCTCTGTCTACCCTCCTCACATTTTTGTCTGTACGTACTAATACCCTAATTGTATATTAATAGATTTTGTGATTTTTTTCGCTAGGTTTGTTTTGTTTAGTAGTTTTCACGGGTTACTTTGACAGTTCAAATTGATGTCCGCACCAAAACCGGGTTTTAGTCAATTTTTCACCCCCAGCCCAGGACAAAAATCCTGTTTAATCATGCTTTCTTAAGATTATACCATTATCCATGCTCCGCGGTTTAGCACCATAAAGTTAATTATATGGTATGTACGGTATGTTTTTTATCCCCAGTGACACTATATTAAGTATAAATTAAATACCTAACCTGTGCCGCAATAATTTAGCTCTGGAACGGCTCAAAATTATGTCCCTTTCACAACCATGCAGGCGCAGGACATACGACCCTTCTCCAAAATTCAATATCTCTTTGACATAATTCAGATTAACCATGAAGGCCGGATGAGCACGGAAGAAATCGATTTCGCTAAGCTTGACGGCCAGTTCATTCAGGGTGAAGTTGCTGATGTACATCCCGTTGCGGGTGCATATGATCACCTTTTTTACCTGGCTCTCACAATATACTATGTCTTCCTCCTTCAGCAGGGTGATTTTGCCCTTGCCGCGCACCGGCAGAAGGTTAAAGGTCTTATTCGCTTGGCGGTATTTGCCTAAAATGAATTCTATTCTTTCCTTGAGTTTGATTTCCACTATTTCCTGGATGCGTTCCCGGTCAAGAAGGCGTTCCCTGGCCCGAAGCACCGACTTTTCGATGCGCTTGGATTCCACAGGCTTGACTAAATAATCCAGGGCTCCCCAGGCAAAGGCTTCAACCGCCCGTTCAGGCTTTTCACCCACCAGTGCCAACAGAGGAGCATCCTTCTGTTCAGCCCAGGCCGACACCGCTTGCCAGGCGCCCTCTTCCATTTCGCCGACATCCATTATAACCAGGTCGGCCAATTGTTCCCGGCTACATTTAAGTGAGGCCAGGCCGCTGACCGTTTCCCCAACAACTTGCACGGCTTTTATCTGTTCCAAAAGATATCTCAGCACAATGCGTTCTCTTTCCTGATCGGCTGCAATTAAAACCCGAAGGGGCATAATAATCCTGCTCCTTTGTATATCTTATTGTAAATATAGCCATTAAAAGCCCTGAAAACAACTGGAAATTAGGCTTTTGTATCTATTAAGCCTTCAAAAGCATTATACAATCTGCTATGTTTGATTTATATAAGGAGGTTTAAGCCATGCGTTATGAAGGAATTGTATATCGCCCGCCCAGCGAGGCCGGAAGCTTACTTATACAGGCCACCATCGGATGCCCTCATAACCGCTGCGCCTTTTGTTATTTGTACAAAGACAAGAAGTTCCGCGTCCGGCCTGTAGAGGATATCAAGGCAGATCTGCAAACGGCCCGGGAGTATTATGGCGAAGGGGTCCAGTCCGTCTTTTTCCCCGATGGCAACACCATTGTGATGAAAACTGAACAGCTGGTTGATATCTGCCGCTATGCCCGCGCCTGTTTCCCTCACCTGCAACGCATTACCGTGTACGGTTCGGCCAAGTTTGTGAATAAAAAAAGTCTGGAAGAACTGATAACCCTTAAAGAGGCCGGCCTGAACCGCCTCCATATGGGAATGGAGAGCGGGGATGATGTGGTCTTGAATGAGATCTGCAAAGGCACCAGCAGCGAAGAAATCATAGCGGCGGGATTAAAGCTCAAACAGGCTGGCATAGAAGTGAGCGAGTACTATCTGGCCGGGGTAGGCGGTAGAAAATACAGCCGGCAGCACGCCATCAACAGCGCCAAGGCCTTAAATGCATTCGTCCCCAGTTTTATACGCTTGCGGACATTTTTTCCCCAGCCCGGTACTCCTATGTATGAAGCCTACCAGAGCGGGGAATTCGAGCTGCAGACCCCTCACGAAACCCTGCGCGAGGTGAGACTGTTGCTGGAAAACCTGGAATGCGAAGGCAGCGTCTTTCTGAGTGACCACAGCAACAATTACTGCAATATCAACGGGATCCTGACAAGGGATAAAGACCGCATGCTGGCTGAGCTAGATGAGCTGTTGAGCTATGATGAACGCCTATTCAGGCCCCCGCATTTAGGGGTGCTCTAGCCTGAATCGGGAAGCGTCTGTGTCCCCCGGCCAAGTGTATATCGCGGAAAATGCCGTTAAACCATGGTTAATGGCTGCTCTTACCGTCGTTCCAGGCCTTTGCCGGCATGGAGGAAAACCATGATAAAAAAGACATTAATCTTTATTCTGGTACTAATAGTGCTCTATATCGTTGTGGTAAGGCCGTGGATGCTGCGCATGGGCGCCACCGATGAGGAAATCGGCGCTGCCATACCGGGTGATGGACTGGTGGCCGATCCCAACTGGAAATACACCCAGGCGGTCACCATAAATGCTCCCCGGGAAACGGTGTGGGCTTATGTGGTGCAGATGGGCTATAAGCGGGCGGGCTGGTATAATTGGGATTTTATCAATCGTATGGCCGGGCCGGGTTACTTTTATGAAGGCAACCAGTCAGCCAACCGTATCATTCCGGAACTGCAGGATCTGCGGGAAGGGGATAAGATCCATCTCACCCCGCAATTGGGGATGGAAGCCGAAAAGGTACAGCCGCCCCAGACCTTGATGCTGACCGGTAAGCAAAATGAGGACTACCTGGTGGCTTGGACTTATCAACTCCAGGCTGTCGATGAAGAAACCACCCGCCTGCTGGTGCGCTGGAGCAGCAATCAGAATGAAGGCTGGAGACTCAGACTGCTCAACTATCTGATCATCGAACCGGGCGGCGCGGGTATACAGCAATGGCAAAACCTGCAGGGCATAAAAATCCGGGCGGAAAAGGAATTTGAAGCAGGCGCAAGGCCCTGAATGCAGGAGTCAGGCGGTTTTTTGCCATTGGCCGGCTAATCTGTTTCACCTTTTTCACCACGCTTTTGTCAACTCCCAGTAGGATTGCAATGACGCGCTGCGATAACCTGGTATTCGGTCGCAGGTTTCCTCTGCTGTCTCGCCACACCCCCACCCCCGCCTCCGGCACCATTAATTCTATTAGTTATACCGTAAAGCGCGATAACGGACAGAAGAACCTTCCATGTATAACATTTCGGATAATACCTGAAACTTAAGAGTCTTAATCATATCTGGCGCAAAATTTATGATGGTTCAGGAGAGTGAAGTCGCTGAAACTTTAGCCCTATAGGCAATGTTTGACATTGGAATATGCTGTAAATGAATTGGGGTTATTTATTAATTGGGATAATTCTAAAGGCTTTGATGTTGGAATATCGCTTTGCTTTTCATATAGGCTATATGCCACCTGCCATCTTTCCCGCTCACTAGCCCTCTTTTTACATAAAAACAGTTGTATTTGTTTATGTCGTTGCCGGGCATGTTTTTCCACAATGATCAATGCTGCGTATAAAGATACATACAATGCGCCTTTGAATAAGTAAAAAATGAAAGTACCAAATAAAAACATTTCTTGTAATCTAGTCACTTTTTATCCTCCTCCTATTTACATTTTCTACCCCCCCATCTTTCCCGTGACCCAGTTAACAATTACTGCTACGTATCCAGGTAAATCCTGGTGAAAATATACAATGAACTAAACATTCCGGATATCAGTGAAACCGTAATGGCAAATGCAACTAACAGCCCTTTCACCGGTTTTCCTCCTTTCATCATTACTTAAAACATAGCAGCCATTATTAAATCCCTGGCTTTTTTCTGACGCTCCGTCCTCCTTTTGTTAACATTTCGAAACCAAGGGGCGAAAAAAAGCCCATTAATCGGACTTTTTGATTAATGAATCTGGGTTTGCTTGCAGTATTTTGCATATTTTAACGAATTCTTCAAGGGTGAATGGCCTTTTTCCATTTTCCTTCTGGTTGTATCCAGTTGCCGAAAGTCCGAGCTTTCGAGCTATTTCTCTTTGAGTCAATCCGCACCGAACCCGTTCGGCCCGAATGTTTCTCTCAATGGGAAAAGTCATTAACGTCTCCCCTCTATCGGTTAACTTTTTGCAACTCCGGTAATACCAAACTACCAGATCGGTAAATTTTTGTCAATAACTTTTGTTAACAAAAATCATTATTTCTTGCGCATTAAGTTAATTCGTGTTATATGTTTATTAGAATGTGTAAGAGGGTGGTAAAGATTAATAAAGACCTAAAACAGACAGGAGCAAATCAGACAGATGCAAAACAGCTAAGAGAAGTATTTGCCCAACGGTTAAAGGAAATAAGGGAAGAAAGGGGGTTATCTCAGGAGGATGTAGGCAAGATGGCTGGGGTATCAAAGGCAACTATATCCAAATACGAGGCAGCTTGTCATCCGCCCAAGCTGATCCATGCGGCGGCCATTGCCAGGGCCTTGAACGTAGGTTTTAGCTATCTGATTGGATTCACCGACAACCGCTATGTCCAAGAAACCAATATTTTAACAGACTTGTTTTTGTCGTTGTCGGACGATGGCAAAACAGAACTTTTAAACTATGCTAGATACTTAGAGACAAAAAATGCCAAGGAGTGAAAGTCTTTAGAAGAGGGCTGGAGGTCGCTAAAAAGGTCGGTAGGGCAGGCAAGGAAGAGGCAGATTGTGTCTAAAAGTCTGCCTCTCGCAACTCAATAAATCAATAGCAAAAATTCCTTCAAACGGCCAAATAACAGCACTTTGTGGTAAAAATGAGGGGTAGCCTCCCATATCTGCTATCATTGGGTAGGCCGTAATCTTTTGTGTAAAGTAAATTGCATCCCAAACATTTTTTCGAAATCTTACCGAAAGTTCTCACATAGTCTGCCGTCCCGGTGTAACGGTGTACAGTGTTTGCAGCCCCACGGGGTTTTATTACAGTCTAAAAGTTACTGTTCCTGCAAGGCGGGTGTGGCGATATAGACGTCATCACCCTGGAAGCGGAAGTACTGGCTCAGCTTCCAGTACACCCCGCGGCTCAGGCGGGTATCTGCTTCCCAGCGAAAGGATATATAGGGGACATCCCCTTTAAGAATCAAACGAACCTCTCCTTCCAGGTACATTTCCTGCAAGTCATGAAAGGTCAGTTTTATTCTGCCGTCCTCCTTGGAGTACCCGCTGGCCAAAAAGGGAACATCTTCGACTGTCAGAGGGTTGAAGTCGCTGCCCAGGCGGATGCCGTAGCTGCCGTCCTCAGCTTTTTCAATGTGCTGCGCTAAAATATTTAAAATATTGCGGCGAAACATTTCGGCTTCGCCGAAATACCATTTGCCGTTCTTTCTAATGGTTATTTCTGTTAGATCCATGCCCCTACCCCCTTGTTTTACCATCCGCTTTAAAGGCTGGTTTCACTCCTAATCATAACCTTTTCCGGCCAGTATCGCAAAATGCTGTGATGCATAGCAAGGCTCTACAGACTGCCCGCCTTTTTGAGAGTAACCAGAGAGTTCTGATATATGGCAGCGATATCGTCCTCATCCAATTCGTCATTGCCCATTTTTAACCCGGCCAGGCCAAAGCCGTGTTTGGCAGCCAGGCCGCGCAAATAGGTGACTGTGGATAAGCTCAGATTATTGCCGATGCTGTAATCCTGATAATCCCCTTCCAGGGCTAAGAGCATGGTTTCGGACAGGCAAGCCAGGGTGACCCCGTCCCGGTAACCCAGGTTAGCCCCAAATGCAACCTGGTCGGGCAACTGTACCAGTCCTCCCTCTAAAACCAATACATCGCGCCGGGAAGCTATGGTCTCGGGAGCCACATCGGCTGGCCGGGCCACATCGCATACCACTGCACCGGAACGCAGGTGATGGGGGAAGATCAAATACTCAGGCGAATTGCTGGCCGCCACAACCAGTTGGCAATCCGGCAGGGTGGCCTCCACATCCAGAGATAAATGCAGGGGGCAGCGCTGGCCCAGGCCGTCACACCACTCCTGCAGCATTTTATAGGATACCGGTTGACCGAGAGTCAGATGATTTTTCAAATCCCGGGTTAAGGCCGAAGATATCCTGGCACCGGTTTTAAGAGCACTATCCAGCCAGGCTGCCAATCCGCTCAAATTTCCTTGCTGGCAACGCTGCCAGGCCCAGCTCAGCAAATCAGCGGCCAATGAATTCAAGCGGTTCTGGCTGCTCTTTACATGGGCGGGATTTCCCAGCAAGGTGATATTGGCAATCTGTTCGGACAGCATCACCGCGCAAGCCCGGCCAATTGATCCAGTGGCCCCGACTACAGCACCGCGGGCTTGCTCCAGGTTTATTTTCATTTTGCCGGCTCCTGCGGCCAGGGCCTCCATGGCCATCAAGGTGGTAAAGCTGTTGCCGCTGGTAATGGCAACCCCCCTCCCCAGGGCGGAGCGCCCGCCCCGGGTCACCACCGAAGTCAGCGCCCCCAGGCCTATGATGCCGGCCCCCAGATCACGTCCAATGTCCACCGCTTTACGGATGGCTTCCACAGCCTCTTCCCGGCAGGAGCCCATGATTTCCCGGCCGCCATAAGGCACCCCGATCAGCCACCCCTCGGCAACGGTTCCGTCCAGGGAGCGGATGCTGGGCAGATGGCACACCACCCCGGGTTCAGCGGCGCGGCTTTCCCATTCCATAAAACGGAACAATTCCTCGCGGGAATAAGCATCGAATGAAGGATTGTTCAATACCACATCTTCAGGCCCGGGATAATGGATAATGAAGGCGAATTTCCTGCTCGGGGCTTCGTCGTTGTTTAGCTTGGAATATCGGGTTTGGCGATGCTTGCTGCGATAATCCACAATTTTGCCGGGAATGGCCGTATCCCCTATCAAATAGCGGTACAGCCTGCCATAATCCTTGTTGGCCATGATTCTGCAGATATCGTCTACCGCCTGGAGCACTCTGTCCATAGCTTCGTCTTCAATGGTCAGGGCGGGCTCCAGACGCAGGGTCATGGAATTATTCAGGTAAGGGGCCAGGCGGATATGATAGCAGTTTAATAAGAACCCGGTTAAAAGCGCGGAGAATCCGCCCTGGTCTACCAGATAAGACATATCATAAGAACCGCAGTCTCCCAGTTCATTGAACTCCAACCCCATCATCAAGCCCTGCCCGCGCACCTCTTTTACCACACCGGGGCAGCGGTCAGCGATGAGCTCAAGTTGTTCAAGCATATAGCTGCCTTTGCGTTTCACATCCTTGATCAGGGCCTGATCATCCTCCAGCAGCCGTTCTAAAACCGCCTGCCCCACCGCACAGGTTACGTTGTTATTGGCAAAGGTAGAACTGTGCAGCATGCCGAAATCATCGTTCCATACCCGGGGTGAGCTTATGCAGACGCCCATGGGCAGAAGGCCGCCCCCCAGAGCCTTGGCCAATAAAAGCACATCAGGCTCAATGCCGTCATGCTCACAGGCAAACAAACGCCCGGTACGCCCCAAGCCGGTCTGTATCTCATCGACAATAAAGACCGCCCCGTGCTCCCGGCATAAAGCCTGGGCGTCGCGGAGATAGCCTGGCTGGGCAACTATGATGCCTCCTTCGCCCTGTACAGGCTCCACAATAAAAGCAGCAATCTCTCCATCATGGGCTTTAAACACATCCTGCAAAGCCTCTATATCATTGTAGGGCACTCTTACGAATCCGGGGGCCGGCGCCCGGAACGGCTCCTGGTAGGAGCTCTTGCCGGTTGCCGACAAAGCCCCCAGGGTCTTGCCGTGAAAACTATTGGTGGTTGACACGATCAATGCCCGGCCGGTAGTGGACCTGGCCAGTTTTATGGCCGCCTCCACTGCTTCAGTGCCGCTCTGGCAGAAAGTGGAGTAGCACAGGTCACCGGGGGTAAGTTCTGCAAGCATATTGGCCAGTTTTAAGGCTTCCGCAGGCAGAGAGGGCTGACACAGGCTGGGAATGCCGGCCTGGCGCACCATTTCCAGGCGTTCCCATATAAAGTCGGGGTTGTAGCCAAACGGAACCGAACCATATTGAGCTATGAAATCCAGATAGCGGATACCTTTATCATCTATCAAATAACTGCCCTGGCCGACGGTATAAGTTTTATCCAGGCAGAAGTTTTCCAGGACATCTTTGAGGGTAGGATTCAGAAGATCTCTGCGCAGGTTATTCATAAAGGCCTCCTTTTGGATGTGCACATAATTGTGCAATAGTTTCTGTTATATACATTCTAGTTAATAATGGCCCTTTGTCAAATTTAAAGCGGGTTTTAAGTAAATTTTTTGCCAAACACATAAAAAATATGAATGCTGGAATAATAATGGCAGAGTCCCCACTTCTGGAATCTGGAATAAGGAGGCCATAAAAATGAGTGATGAGTTCAGACAGGACATCAAAGACGCTAACGATATAGAACTGAGAAGCTTCAGCTTTCTTCGCAGCGGCTGGTGGATTCTCCACATTGTCTCCATTGCTGTGGTTTTCTACCTGGGTTGGATGTTCGGAGGCGCTATATTTCGATAAGGACGTCAAAGAGACAGGACGGGGGTTTGCGATCGTGCCAATCGAAACCCCCGTCCTGCTTTTTTCCGGCTTTAAATTCAATACCTTTTAGGGAGATTTAAATCCCGATAATTACCATTCCTGGGGCAGTTGTTT
>NZ_DCEA01000016.1:0-31876 GCF_002316705.1 Syntrophomonas sp. UBA1041 | reverse complement strand
TGGACTAGTTTTCACACATTCTGGCGTTCTTTTTGCTGGCTTTAATTATTACGACAACAGAGGACGGCCGTTGCGGAGGGAAGCAGTAATAAATTGTGAAACGATGGCAGATCGAGATGGATGACGGGTTTCATTACTTCAAGTATCGCTTCAGTTCTGCATAAAAGTTGTCGCAGCTGCCGTCAAGTATAACGACAACGCTTTCGTCCTTTTCTTCAGTAATGGTGCAGACTAGTTTGTAATTGGTTTTGTTGTGGAAGATATCTAGTATACAGGGCAGGGGGAGTAATTTTTACAGCCCTAATCCTGGAGAGCGGGCGGCTGGCAAAACGCGAAAAAAGGTAAAGGCAAAGAAGCAAAAGATATGCAGTAAGATGGAACTGGTGAAATCCCCTTGACAAATATAGATTACGACTGTAAACTATCCCTGAGGTTACAAAAGTAACCCAAGGGAGGAAGGCACTTGAACAAATTAGCAGCCAAGATAACAGATTCGGAAGTTGAAGTAATGCGGGTGTTATGGCAAGCAGGTGGCGAGCTTCCTGTGGCGGAAATCAGGAAGACGCTGGAGCGCACCAGCAAATGGGAAAGCTCCACTATTAAAACCCTCTTGCGCAGGCTCTGTGAAAAGGGCGTGGTTCAGGCCGCCAAAAGAGAGGTGTTTTACTACAAGCCTTTAGTCAGTGAGGCTGAGTATAACGAATATACTACCCAAAGTTTAATCGACCGGTTGTACTCCGGCAGTGCCAAAAACCTGGTGGCATCTCTCCTGGGAAGCAAAAAACTTGCCGCTGCCGACATTGAAGAGCTGCGCGGCCTATTCAAGGTAGGTGATAGTGATGAATGAAATTGTCTGGCTATTACTGTCGCTTTCCGTATCAGGCAGCATTCTGGCGATTATAATTTTTGCCATCAAACCTTTTATAAGGCATAAGCTTCCTAAATCTATTCAATATTGCATATGGATTGTCGTACTGCTGAGATTAATACTGCCCATTTCCTTTGATGAAAGTATTATGAACCAGGTGTTTTATGGAGATCAAGCCACCCTTATAACAAGTCCTCAGGGCGAAGAAAACCCTAATACCTCATTCATATGGCCCCATGTTCAGGAAAATGTAAGCAATGGTACCTATAATAATGACACTGACCATAGCAGATATTTCAGCGACTTGTTTAATCAGTATTTATTTTATATTTGGCTTTTAGGAGTAATCATAGTACTGGCATTCAACCTGATTGGATATGCCCGGTTTGTAAAAAACATAAACCAAACCAACCGGCCAGCCTCTGCAGAGGAAAGCCAGATGCTGACCGACTTGTTAAATGGACGGGAAAACGTGCAACTGCTGCGCAACCGCTATGCCGCCACTCCCATGCTGATCGGAATCCTGAAACCCTTGATCATTATTCCTGACATTCACTTCAGTGAAAAACAGCTCAAAAATATTCTGCTTCATGAGGTCATGCATTACAGACGTTTTGATATCGGCATAAAATGGCTGACCATGATAGCGGCATCTCTGCATTGGTTTAATCCCCTGATGTGTTTTATCAAAAGGGAAATCGATCATGCCTGTGAACTCTCCTGTGATGAAGCGGTTATCAGGAACCTTGATGCTGATGAAAAACAGGCCTATGGCGATACATTGATATCGGTAGTCGCAGATCACAAATATCCCCCGGGGGCCCTGCAGGCTACGATGAGTGAAGAAAAAGCCACTCTAAAAGAAAGGCTGGTGGCAATCATGAAGTATAGCAAAAAGGCAAAATCCAATATGCTGATCTCCATAGCGCTGTTGATATCATTCATTAGCGGAGCAGTAATCCTGGGTGGGTGTGTCGACATCACCAATCCCAATTCTAATGAGAAGCCTGCTTCGGACAATGTCACAACAAATGTCACAACAATGGTGTACGATGCGCGCATAAAAAATAAACTGGTCGTGATTGATCCTGCCCATGGGGGAGACGATTTTGGCGGCACTTACCCTTTCGATGTAACAGACAACAGCCTGGTTGAAGTGAAAGAAAAGGATTTGAATCTGAAGATTTCACTTAAATTGTATGAGATGCTAAAAACATCAGGAATACCGGTTGAGATAACGCGAAAAGACGACCGTGGACTGAGCCTGGACGAGCGTATCAGCATGGCCAATGAAAAAAATGCGGCCCTATTTCTTAATATTCATACTGGGATGGCCAATGATGAGAGCGTAAATGGTACCTCCACCACGTTTTGTTCAGATAAAAATCGCCAAACCGCTGGTTTGACAAGTGAAAGATTCGCCGGGCTGCTGCAAAATGAACTGCATAAGCAGCTTCAAACCACAGACCTGGGAGTTAAAGAGGGAAATTTCAAGGTACTCACGGAGACCCATGCGTCTTCAGCCATAGTTGATGTCGCCTTTATATCCAATGAGTCGGACCGGAAGAATCTTATGGATGAAGCATTCCGCGACAGGGCGGCTCTGGCTCTATATGACGGGGTTATCGCTTCGCTTCATGAAATGGTGTCTGCAGAGCCATAAAGCCAGTATCTTAATCACCGGCAACCATCATTTTCAAGTATGTATCGCTACCGTAAGATAAATCCATATGACACCGTAAACTACTTATAGGTATTTACATAATGAAATGACTTTTTGGTTAACGAAGCGAAGTAATTGAAAGAAGGGAAATAATGAAAAGGCTATTAACGTCCGGTATCGTATTACTATTAATGCTTTTTGCTGTAAGTACAGGCGTTTTAGCGAATACGGATGAAGGCGATTATGATGCTCGTGAAAAATTGAGGAATGAAGGGGTCTGGCTGACTCCTGAAGAAAGCGCACAGCAGAAAGCCGAATTGGACAGCTTGTTGGATGCGTTAGATCATGCTGCAAATATGAAAGAAGGCCAGGTGATGGTTCCCATCCGCTGGGCGGCTGAGCAATTGGGAGCAAGTTCTGTAGAATGGGACTTAAAAACCCGGACAATAACCATTAAAACCCCGCAGGACTTTTATAGTATGGAGAAACTGGCCTCTTATGCCAATGCTCTGCAATTAAATGCAACCGAACAGAATGAACAAATCTGGCCACTCCCGGATAGGGCCAAAGAGCTGGATCTATCCTATGCTGTGAGCAAAAAATGGGTTTTAGAACTGCCCCGGGAGGGATCATCAAATCCAACCCGGCCCTTTGATTATATCAGCATACGTATTGTCAGCGATGATGGTCTCTATGAACACAGTTCGGTAGTACACAGTGCCGAAAACCGTCAGGGTCATTATTACCTGCCCATGGACTGGGTGGAATACCTGTTTAATGCCCGGATCAATTACAATCAAACCACCAATATGTTCTTCATTCAAACCCCCGATCTAGACAAAATCAAAGCCGATATTGCCCGCATAGAAAATGCCCTTATTCCAGCCAGTGCGGATGAAGCCATAAAATTGTGGGGCCGGGGTGAACAAACCCGCAACGGGGCTCTGCAATATTTGGCATTGTCGCCCCAACTGCGCCAGGAAGCAGATAAAAGCAGCTATGTTCGTCAATCATACTGGGTCACCGGCGGTTCCAGTCCCCGGGTGGGGCCGATAAGCATAGACAGTCGGGATCAAGTCAAGGCTACCAGGGTCGAGTATACTCTCTCTTTCCCGGAAATCACCTCTGCCCCGCCCCATACCACCGCAAGAGAAAAGCTGGTGGTGGAGAAGCTTGTCAATGATGGCAAAGAAGGCTGGTTCATAACCCAGATACTGCAGTCCAGCGGCTATGGGATTATTGACGGCTTTTATGAAAGCAACAGCTATGAAAATGAAAAATTCGGTTTTTCCTTGCTAATACCGCAGGATTTTATGGATGCGGTTGAAATAAAGGCAGGGAGCGACTGCATCTATTTCGTTAATAAAGAGATCCAAGCCCTGCTCCCGGAACATATTTTTGGGGTGGTGGGACGAATTGAAATCTATGATAAAGAAAAATTCGCCAGGGATATTATTCAGCAGGGAGCGGATATATACGGACTGAGATATCTGGGAGAGAACGAAAAGTACTATTTTGGTTACGCCCATGCCACAGATGTTCAAGTTCCGCCTGAGGCTTCGCAGGAGTTAATAGAACAATATAGATCGATGGAGGAAAAGTTCGACCAGATCATTAAGACATTTAAATTAATCAACACTACTGAACTTAATTAAGCTCCGGCAAATAATACATTAAAGCAATTTGAAAGACCGGGTGAGTGCCTACCCGTCTAACCATGACAAAACCAACAGAAATCTAACCAGTATGTTAATTTTTGATGAGATGGAATGCTGAAGTTGACAAAAGGGTACGTCCCTTAGTCTCAGGCAGGATTTTTGCCGTTAATGACGAATAATGCAATAAATAATTGAATAGTCTCCGAGCCTTTTCGCCTAAAGAGCGTTCCAAGGGGATCAGGCCGTCAGGGTGGTTTGGGAAACTGAGTTGCCTCCCAGTGTGGAAAGGAGATAAGCGGAATCGGCCATTTATCGGCGGACTGTTTGTCGCAGTTCGCCTTTATTTGTAGTATGAACTTTCCTATGATGTCGTCTATCAAGAGGCAGGCAGGTCGCAGTTGTCTCCAGGTTCTGTGCCGATTAATGCTTGATGCTATAAGGCTATTGTCGCCCGGCGGTTCTTTCTTGCCGGGCGTTTTGTAGTTTCTACCGTGGTATTTCTAAAAGAGGAGGTGTATAAGAGTCTGAAGCATTATTCAGGTGTTGCGGGCGGCTGGTTCGGTGATTGACAGCATTTGCAGTGGCGGCTAATTGGGGCAATGGCAGATCGCAACAGTGGTTTCGGGTTTCCGACCGAAAGGTTGGCGGGTTTTTATCCATCGAATACATAAAAGTCCATTGCGGCCTTGCGTTATAGGAATATCTTCCGAGGTTTGGCACCAATTTGGAAAGGCGATAACAGGTGATCGAATTAAACGATATCGGCAAAAGTTATGGAAAACTGGAAATAATTAAAAACTTTTCTTGTGTATTCCGATCAGGTGAGTTCGTGTGCATCTGCGGCCCCTCAGGTATTGGCAAGACTACCCTTTTGCAATTGATCGCCGGTCTGGAAAAACCTGAATACGGGAGCATCCAATACCGGAGCCAGCATATCGCTTATGTTTTTCAGGAATCCCGGCTGATTCCCTGGTGCAATGTTTTGGAGAACATCGAGATCGGCTTATATGCTCTGATGCCCGAGGACAGAAGGGAACGGAGGAGCATCTCCGAAAAACTGGCGCTGAAGGTTGGCCTGGATGGATTTCAGTCTTACTACCCGTCTCAGTTGAGTGGAGGCATGAAACAGAGGGTTTCCCTGGCCAGGGCGTTTGCCATCGAACCGGATATCCTGCTTCTGGATGAACCTTTCAGCTCATTAAATGATGAATTGCGGGAGGCGATGTGCAGATACCTGGTAAAACTCCTGGCCTTTAAACCCCGCACCTCGATTATGGTAACCCATAATATCGAAGAAGCTGTGCGCTTGGCGGACAGGATCATCTTCCTGCGCAACCGTCCCTGCGAAATTGTGTTGGACTTCTCTATAAGCACAGCCTTGCAAGACCGCGATATGAAATTCAGACTTGAACAGATCGAAAAGATCCAGGCACTGATTAATTAATGATGGAGAAAAGGGAGGATATCATGAACTTCGGAGTAAAAAGGATACTGGCAGGCTTAATAGTATTGACTCTGGCTCTCAGCCTAACTGGCTGCGCAAAGACCACCCCGAAGATGCAGGAGCTGCAAATCGCCGCTTCTCAAGGTGCAGGCAGCTACCCCCTGGCGCCTATGGTGGAGAACAATGCCCTTAAAGACATGGCTGACAAGACCGTCATCGTGCCCTGGGTTACCAGCGAGCAGCTCTCTGCCATGGTCACCTCCAACCAGGCGCAGTTCGCAATCACTCCTATAACCAATGCCCTGATGCTATATAATAAAGGGGCTGATTTAAAGCTGGTCAATGTTGCAGTCTGGGGCATGTTGTATATATTGAGCGCCGATGACAGTGTAAAAACCATCGCTGATCTCAAAGGCAAAGAAATAGCCGTCACCGGCGGCGGTACCAGCTATCACGGCAACATATTAAGACACATTCTCATTAAAAATAATCTTGACCCCGATAAAGACCTCACCATAATCAATATGGATATGGCAGAAGCCTCTTCAAAACTGGCTACCGGAGCCATAAAACTCGCTCTGTCCAACGAACCCAATTCTACTATAACCATAGCCAATGCTCTTAAAGGAAATATTACTGTGACCCGGGCCATCGATTTGCAGGTCGAATGGGGCAAAGCCGTAGGGAGTAATAACGCCCGTATACCACAGGCCGGACTGATCGTCGTGGGTGACAATGCCCAGAATAAAGCGCTGGTAGATGCAGTCTCGAAGCAATTCGCAGAGGGGGCCGGGTGGATCAATGAGAATCCTGCTCAGGCTGGGCCCCTGGTAGAAAAATATTTCCCTAAAATGAAGGCTGCCGCGGTCGAGAATTCTTTGACTTACGCCAGACTTGAACCCCTGGCCGGTGCCGAGTGCAAGCAGGAGATCAACGCATTTTTAAATGAGTTTCTCCAGACGGCTCCCCCGGCATCTATAGGGGGGAAACTACCGGATGATGGTTTTTATTACTAAGGTGATCACCGACCGGAAGTATTATCTGCTGGGGATAGTCATAATAATGGCGGGATGGCAGGCCCTGGCGACGGCGTCCCATCCTCTTATCGTGGCTTCCCCGCTGAGCACTCTCAAGGCTTTTTTCGGCATGCTGAGCAACGGAGAATTGGGGAGAAGCTTGTTGGTGACTCTGCAGCGACAGCTTGCCGGTCTGGCCCTGGGGGTGTTGACCGGTACCTGTCTCGGTGTGTTTGGGGGTATTAAAGCCTCGCTGGACGGCATGATAATGCCGACCATCAATGCCATCCTGGCAACGCCCAGCGTGATATTCGTGGTCATAGCCATGGTCTGGTTCGGGCAGGGCAGCACTCAGGTCATCTTTGTGACCGCGCTTCTGGTGATGCCCATCATGTACCTCAATTCGGTAAAAGGGATACACTCCATAGACCACAATCTCCTGCAGATGGTAAAAGTATACCGGGTGCCATGGAAAATCAGAATGCTTAAGCTTTACCTGCCCGGGCTGCTCAACGGATTCATAGCAGGTTTTTCACTCAGCGCGGCCTCATCGCTGCGCATTACCATAATGGCCGAGCTCCTGGGAGCGCAAAACGGGATTGGAAACGCCATTTTTATCACTCGCGGATATCTGGAGACCGACAAGCTTTTTGCCTGGACCCTGACCTTGATAATGCTGGTAGCCATAATGGAATCCGTTGTCTTCAATCCACTGCATAAATACGTTAAAAAATGGCAGGCGGAACAAGTAAACTAGGAAAAATGGAGGGATGATATTTGATTACTCCAATAACGATAGAACCGATCGGGGTGGTGCATAATGATTTCCTCAAGCCGGATCGTGTACGGGTTGAGGTGCCTAAAACTACCATCGAGATATTTCCACAGTACAGCGAGGCCATGCTGCGCATGGAAGAACATTCGCATCTATGGATAATCGGGTGGTTTCATGAGGCCAGAAGAGACCTCTTGCGGGTGGTTCCCAGGATTAATTTGGAACTGCCGGAATATGGAGTATTCGGATTGAGGGCTTACAGCAGGCCTAATCCCATTGGTTTGACGGTTGTAAAGCTGGAGGGAATAGAAGGCAATATTTTATCGGTAGAGGGCCTGGATTTCATAGACGGCACCCCGGTAATAGATATAAAACCTTTCTATGGGCAGGATATAGTTTTTTCACCGCGTGCCCCCTACATAAGACCCAGCCAGTCTGGCATGCTGGAACAAATGATGTTCAAAACAGCTTTGAATCACCATCAGGAAGAATGCGATCAGCTTATCCTGGCAGTCAAAATGTGCCTGGCCGCTGAGCAAATCTTTGGTCAGTTGACCGCCGAAGATTTAAAGGTGTATATTGAGGGGACCCGCTGCCTGGCCGACAGCATACAGGGGCTGACCAGAAGCCGCCTGGCCAATCCGGAGCGCTTTACTTTCCGGGAAGACTGTGAGAAAGCACATAGCAGTTGGGAAAACGGGAATCTTTCTGCCACTATAACTCTGAAAAATGGTGTCGGGATAAACAGTCTAAAAGATCAGCCCTATAAAAACCTTTTTGATATAAAAATCGAACACAGTCTAAAATAAGGAGAAGAAACATATGAGCGAACAACTGTGGCAAGCGGTGCACCAGTTTCACGGCCATATCTGCCCAGGCATCGCTGTGGGCTATCGGGCCAGCATCCTGGCCCTGAGACTCCTGGGGCTGGAAGGCCAAAATATTGGCGCCACCCATACGGTGATTGTCGAAAATGATGTATGCGGAGTGGATGGAGTACAGTATGTGACCGGATGCACAGTCGGAAACAGCGGACTGGTGATCGACAATAGGGGAAGGCAAGCCTTCAACTTTATCTCAAAAAAGGGCCAAGGCATTCGTGTGGCTCTAAAATACCCGCTATGGGGATCGAATCATCCCATCGAGCTGCATCAGAAGGTCAAAACCGGGGTGGCCACCGATGCCGAGAAAGCCGAATTTTTTGCCTTGCGCGACGTTCGGGGCAAACTGTTGTATGAGCTCTCAGACGATGAGCTGTTCAACGTCGCCGAGATTAATGTTCATCTTCCCGGCAAGCCCCGGCTGCATCCCATCGTCACTTGCTCCATATGCCGGGAAGAGGTTATGCTTCCCTGGTCGGTGGAGCATGAAGGGGGCCGCGCCTGCGAAGTGCATTTCAAATAGTATCTATGGAGGTATCCGCTGATGTACATTGGTGACGACGCATTAGAAAGATTCATCAAAGAAGACATCCCTTACATCGATCTCACCACCCTGGTGCTGAACATAGCCGGGAAAAAGGGGCGTATCGGTTTCGAGTGCCGCGATGAGGCGGTAATTTGCGGAACGGAAGAAGTGCTGAGAATCCTGGGTAAACTGAACGTAACCCCGCTCCATCATCTGCCTTCCGGAACCCGGGTCGAGCCTCACACAGTGGTATTGGCTGCAGAGGGCAGTGCCGATAATCTGCATATGGCCTGGAAAGTCTGCCAGAATATCCTGGAATATGCCTCTGGTATAGCCACCCGGACATCGCGGATACTAGCCCAGGCACGGACGGCTAATCCCGGTATCGAATTATTGAGCACCAGAAAGATTTTCCCTGGAACCAAGGAGCTTTCAATTAAAGCGGTCGTAGCCGGTGGGGGGACGCCTCACCGCCTGGGCCTTTCAGAGACCATCTTGATATTCGAACAGCACTGGGCTTTCCTGGGCGGGTTTGATAACCTGATGAGCAGGATTTCCGCTCTCAAGGCTAAAAACATTGAAAAGAAGATAATCGTTGAGGTCGCCTCTGCGGCGGAAGCCATTGAGGTATGCAAAGCCGGTGCAGACGGGGTGCAATTTGACAAGATGCCTTATAACGAATTGCCGCAGGCTGTGAAGATATTGCGGGGCATAAACCCTGACCTGGTAATCCTGGCGGCTGGCGGGATAAATGAAGAAAATGCCGCCAATTATGCAGGAACCGGCATAAACGCTATCGTCACCACCGCCGTTTATTTCGGCAAACCCGTCAATTTCGGCGTAAACATAAGACAGTCTGAGGCTTCGTCTGTCCAGCCCTAACGGCCATGAAAACAAGAGTAAAAACAAGCCCCGGCAAAAAATCAACCGGCCCTTCTCATGCGGAAGGGCCGGTTAGCTATAAGTCGGCCTCAGCAGCCTCCCCAGCCTGCGCAATCCGCCCAGCATTGCTCAACTGTTTAGCATAAGCATAAGCATCCGCATCAAAACCGAACTGTTCCAAAACTCCGCGCGGCATAGGTGCATCTATAGCCCTTGCGGCTGTTGCACTTTCTCTTTCATCAGGGTTGTAATTAATAATTATTTAATAAATAAATAATTGCTGCTTAAGCAGTGGGTGCCAAAATATAACCATAGTCCAATGTAAGAATTTGAAACAAGAGGTGGAGGATCATGGACCAGGCAACCGTTTTAGAGGCATTCCGCATCAATAAAACCTTGGGGAATAAAAAAGTGGTTTCAGATCTGAGTTTCAGCGTCATGCAAGGAGATGTTTTCGGCTTTCTAGGTCCCAATGGAGCGGGTAAAACCACCACCATACGAATGCTGCTGGGCCTGATCGCCATGGACAGCGGCTCAGTCAAAATTAACGGTTACGATACCAAAACGGATTTTAACCGGGCCATCGGCAAGGTCGGCGCCGTGGTGGAAACCCCCAAGTTTTACCCCTATTTATCGGCTTACCACAATCTGAGGCTCATTGCCAATCTGCACCCTGAACTGCCCAAATACAGAATTGGGGAAGTTCTGGAAATTGTGGGTCTGGCTTCAAGGGCTAACGATAAAGTAAAGACCTATTCCCTGGGCATGAAGCAGCGCCTGGGCCTGGCCAGGGCTCTGCTCAATCATCCCGGTCTGGTTTTCCTTGATGAACCCAGCAATGGTCTGGATCCTCAAGGAATGATCGAAATCAGGGAAATGATCTCTCAACTTGCTCTTGAACAGGATATTACATTTTTTATCACTTCTCATCTGCTCTATGAGGTGGAACAAGTCTGTAATAAAGTTGCGATACTCAAAGAAGGCCGTCTTATCACCCAAATGCCGATGAAAGAACTGTCGGCCTCCCAAAATGAAAAAGTCGAGATTATTACCGGGCAAATCAGCGCTGCTATAGAAATTCTCCGGGAAAGGAGTATGGTCAAATCAATCCATCCCCGCGCAGGGAGTTTGATAGTAGAAATCGAAAAAGGTTGCTCTAATCAAATCAATCAGCTGCTGGTCTCACAACAGGTGGAAGTAGATTATTTAATACCGAAAAATCAATCTTTAGAAGAGTTTTTTATAGAACTTACCGAAGGGGGTAAGAATATTGCATAAATTAATAGCCAACGAAGTCTTCAAGATTTTCGCCCAGAAAAAAATCTATGTCTTTATGATCATGATCGTCCTGTTTTCATTGCTGCCGGCGATTGAAATGGCCCTGGGATCAATAGACTTCACCCTGAATGGTCAGAATTTGCCTCTTTATATGCTGGCCACCATTAATTCCATCATACCTATTTTCCTCATTGTAACCCTGGGGGATTCGATTACCGACGAACATGTGAGCGGAACCCTGAAGCTTCCGCTGCTTCATGGGGCCTCACGTACAAGGCTGTTGACTGCCAAAATCCTGGCTCTGATTGTGCCGGTAACAGTTCTCCTGTTTTTAGGAATGATGGCAACTTATCTGATTGGCGCTTTACTTTTCGGCTGGGGGGATCAATTTATCTATAATGGAAATGTTTTTGCCACTGAAACCGGAATACTATCGACGATGGGTTCATACGCAACCTCAATATTGCCGCTTATGGCTTTCGCCGCGGTGATAATGCTTATTTGCCTGCAGTTTCCGGGCAGCGGAGCGGCTGTGGCAACCTCCATCGGGCTCTTGCTTCTCTTAAGTTTGGCGGGGCAGCTTGTGGAGAATATCCGGCCTTATTTGATTATCACCTATTTTCATGAGTTCCCTAATAGTTTGTTTTTTGGCGGAAACGGGAGAGAAATCACTTTGAGCTTGATAGTGATGTTTGTTTATGGAGTTTTTTCTTATTTAGGCAGCATTTATCTGTTTAAGAAAAAGGATCTTCTATATTAATAGCCATTGAATCATTACAGCTATAGTATTTGCGATATAATGTAGGGGAAAATTTACTGGGACGGTGGATCAATTGGCACGAGAAAAAATCCTGGTTGTGGATGATCAAAAAGAGATTTGTGATCTGGTTCGGGACTATTTGGAGCTGGAAGGCTATAGCGTCATAGCGGCGTATGACGGGGAGGAAGCTATAAAGCTTTACCGCCGGCATAAACCGGTTCTGATCATCCTGGATGTCATGCTCCCCAAGCTTGACGGCATGGAAGTGTGCCGGCAGATCAGAAGCCAGTCAACCGTTCCCATTCTCATGCTGAGCGCCAGGAAGGGCGATGTGGATAAAATCTTGGGTCTGGGGCTGGGGGCCGACGATTATATCACCAAGCCTTTCAGTCCCGGGGAACTGGCAGCCCGGGTAAGAGCCCAAATCCGCCGTTTTACCCAGCTCTCTGCACCTTTTGAGAAGCCTCAGTATCTTCAATTTGGAGATATGAAAATAGACAGCAAAGGGTACACCGTTGCTATAGGCGCCCGACAAGTTCAATTATCGTCCAAAGAATTTGAGATCCTGTATTTTCTAGCACTTCATCCACAGCAGGTTTTTACCAGAGAACAAATTTTTGACCGCATCTGGGGTTTCAATGAATATGGAGACATCAATACAGTGACGGTCCATATCAGAAGAATACGGGAAAAAATTGAGGCCGATCCGTCTAAACCTGAATATATTAAAACTGTTTGGGGGGTAGGATATAAATTTGATCAAAAAGCTAATGAAAGCGGGGATTAGGTCCCGACTTATTTTCTCGATGATTCTGATCATCATTGCTCCTATTTTGTTTACCCTGGGCTTCCTGACGATCAGCCTGAGCGGCTTGAAAGATCAGGCCGCCAGCCAGTTGAATGAAATCGAACAGATCAACAGAAAACTGATGGACGGAATAGTGGCTTCTTATAAGGATATCGACCATCCGGATGAATTTTACCGAATGCTGGCTCCGCTGCTTGACGAATATCAGTTAAATCTGCATATCACTGATAACCTGGGCCAGCCAGTATTCGACTCCGCCAGGTATTCCGGCAAAACCAGACCGGAAGCGGCGCTCACCGGAAATCAGCATAACTATCATCTTCCTATTGTGGTAAACGGCAACATCGCAGGGACTGTCACCGTTATTCCCGATCCCGATGTTCCGCCTTATAACATATACACCAGAATGACCACATATGTTTTCCTGAGTATCGGGGCCGGGTTTCTTTCTTTAATTGTTTTATTGGTTCTTTTTACCCACATCATAACCAAAAGCATCCTGCATCCCTTGAAAGAGTTGAGCCAGGCCACCGATGAAATTGCGCGGGGCAATCTAAACTATGAGTTAAAGCACCAGGCTGCTGATGAAATTGGGCAATTTGCCAAAGCTTTCGATCTCATGCGAATCAGACTGCAACAATCCCTGGATAAACAAGCGGCTTATGAATTGTCCCGGAAACAATTAGTCGCTAATATTTCTCACGATTTGGCCACTCCGATTGCTATTATCAAAGGATATGTGGAAGGTTTGGAGGATGGGGTGGCCAGGGATGAAGCAAGCTTTAAGCGTTATTTAGGGGTGATAAAGGACAAATCGGAACAATTGGACCGACTTGTCGAGGATCTCAGCCAGTATTCAAAGCTCGAATTGGGACGCCTGGAAATCAAAAAAGAACTGACCGACTCCAAGCCAATGTTTGAAAGAATCCTTAACTCCTTTGAGACGTCCTTTGAGAACTCCGCTGTTAAATTCCATGTAGTGCGTCCACTGACCTCTGTTCTTGTTCATGTCGACAAACACCGTATTGAGCAGGTCATGGATAATTTGATTAAAAATGCTCAAGGCTATTCCGGTGATCATGCTCTGATCGAAGTTCAAATAAAATCTCTGGACAATCATTTACAGGTGCAAGTAAAGGATAACGGGATCGGGATCTCTGCAGAGGATCTGCCTTATATTTTCGACCTTTTTTACAGAGGAGAAAAGTCCAGGTCGAGGGAATTCGGCGGAAGCGGCCAGGGGCTGGCCATCAGCAAGTTTATTATCGAAGCGCATGGGGGAGAAATGTGGGCGGAGAGCACTCCTGGCAAAGGAAGCACTTTCTTTTTCACCCTGCCTCACACGGCCCGGTAATACTTGCCGCATCATCTCATCCTATGTGGAAACCAGGTTGACGCAGTCTGCCAAGAGAGGAGAGGAATATATGGATAACAGGGGAGTGAACTGGAGAAAAGTAAGCCTGTTTGTGGCCTTGACCTTTGCCTGTGCCGTTGCGGTTGGCGCCATCCCGGCCATTCTGCACCTTAAATGGGAGGGGACCGTGGCGGTCTTATGGGGCATGATTTATATGCTGTTTCCAGCTCTGACGGCGGTCTTTATAAGAAAAGTCCTGTATCATGAAGCTGTGAAAGCCCCTTTAAGAATTTCCTTTCGTTTCAATCGCTGGTTTATAGTGGGGTGGTTCTTGCCTCTGGCAGTGGCCTTGGGAACGATGGCCGTCTCCCTGTTGTTCCCGGGGGTTTCCTTTTCTCCGGATATGGCCGGGATGTTTGAGCGATACCGGGATATCATGACGCCGGAACAGATCGCCCAAATGCAAGACTCCCTGGAGCAGCTGCCGCTGCACCCGATTTTCCTGACGATTGTGCAGGGATTGCTGGCGGGAATTACTATAAACGCCTTATTCGCATTTGGAGAAGAATTGGGGTGGCGGGGATTTTTACTGCAGGAATTACGTCCGCTGGGGTTCGCCCGTGCTTCACTGTTTATCGGGTTTATTTGGGGGCTCTGGCATGCTCCCCTGATTCTTCAGGGTCACAATTACCCTCAGCACCCGGTTACAGGCGTCTTTATGATGATTCTGTTCTGTATGCTCTACACCCCGTTGCTCAATTATATAACCATCAAGGCTAACTCCGTGATCGCTGCCGCGATCATGCACGGTTCCATAAACGGCCTGGCCGGAGTGGCCATTATCATGCTGCAGGGAGGCAATGATCTTACTGTGGGTATTACCGGGGCGGCAGGTTTAATCGTTCTGGGTATATGCAATATTGTTTTGTACCGGGCCACCAACAAATACTCTGCAGTGACCGGTTAGCACCACTCAGCCGGGTGTGCCGCGGGGTGACCAAAAAGGATCGTCACCATTTGTCACCCCATTTTCTTAGAAATCCCTTTTTATATAGATGCGCAGTGAGATATAGTACGAAATCAGCAGTATTACAATCATGATTACAGACCCCATCAGGATCAGCTGCCAGGATTGATTTTGCGCCAGGCTGGTAACAGCTTGAACCCAGGGCCTTTGAGGGTTGTTGATCAGAAACTCCGCGATTTGAACCGGGGCGAAGAATATCAGCAGGAAGATCACAACGTTGACTGCGCGGATCCAGGTTGCTCCGGCCCAAAAGTATATGGGCAGGGACAGAGATGCCAACAGCAGCACGCATATTATGGTGGTTATGACATCCGCCCCGTTCAAAAGACGGTAGTCGAAAGGCGCCGGCATCAGACTGAAGGGTATGCCTACTGCCCCGACTATCATCAGCGCGACTATGGTGCTGGTCACAATGGACAGGTATTTAGCCGCCACGATTTCACGGCGGGTGATGGGCAGGCTGTTGATGATGATATCGCTGTTATTTTTGTATTCTGCTTGAGCGATGCCGATGATGGCAATATAGGATATGCCAAAAGCGGCCATGCTGTAAGTGAAATCCTTGAAAACCGGGTTGGCGAATACGGTGAACAAAAAAATACTGTACAACCCGCCAAAGATGAACATCTTCTTCTGCAAGATGAGTTCCTTTTTAATTAACTGCTGCATGGCGGTCCCTCCTTACGGTATAGAGTATGATGTCGTCCAGGCCCGGTTTTTCATACAGGGCCCGGTTGCCCAGCAGACTTCGCAGCTTGCCGGGCTGATCGCTCAAGCCCTCAAAACCGAAGTCGTTTTCCCTGACATTCACGAACAGCGGTCGTGAAGAAGCGTCGAGCAGATCCTTGGCGCCCTTAACCAGGAGGTACTTTTCCAGCACGTTGTCCCGGGTATCCGCCACTATTATCTTTCCGTTGCTGATAAAGCAGATGTAGTCCGCGATGCGTTCCAGATCGGAAGTGATATGGGAGGAAAACAGTATACCGCGCTTTTCATCCTGCATCTCATATTGCAGGATATCCAGCAGTTCGGAGCGAAACACCGGATCCAGCCCTGAGGTGGGTTCATCCATCAGGATGAGTTCGGCCCGGTGTGATAGGGCCAAAGCCAGAGAATACTTCATCTTCATGCCCCGGGATAGATCTTGGATCTTTTTTTTGGCCGGCAAATTGAATTCTTTCATGTATTTGCGGAACAATGCCTCATCCCAGTTGCGGTAAAAGGGGGCAATTATCCCTTTCATCTCCTGTAGTGTGAGGTTATCGTAAAAATGATTTTCATCATAGACAAAACCGATTCTTTGTTTTATCTCCTTCTCATGAGTACGGTTATCCAGGCCGAACACCGAGATCCGACCGCTGTCCCGCCGCAGCAGGTTCATGATCAGTTTGATGGTGGTGGTCTTGCCGGAGCCGTTGGGCCCTACAAACCCCATAACATAACCCCGAGGAAGACTGAAGGAAATCTTGCCCAATTGGAAATCGGGGAAGCTCCTCTTCAAATCCTTAACATCGAGAATGGTATCCATTGCTAAACCTCCCTGTATAACAGTTCTAACATCTCCCGCAGTTCTTCCAGGCTCAGACCCAGAAGAATGCTCTCTTTGACAACCTCGGCCAGACGGGTTTCAATCAGGTTCATACGCTTTTCCCGAAGCATTTCCCGGTTCTGAGGGGCTACAAAAGAGCCCTTGCCGGTGACCGTCTCGATAAAACCGTCCCGCTCCAGTTCATCGTAGGCCCGCTTGGTGGTAATGACGCTGATTTGCAGCTGCTGGGCGAGGTTGCGGATCGAAGGCAGAGCATCGCCTGGCTGCAGCTCCCCTTTCAGGATATGGCCCTGGATCTGCCGGCGTATTTGTTCGTATATCGGGTCGGGTGACGCGTTGGAAAGAATAATGCGCACGATTAAGCCTCCATAGAGTATACCATATATACCTTGCATAGTGTTTATAATTAATATATACAGTATGTAAGGTTGCCTGTCAAGAGTGGTTATGAACTTTAATCTGTGGCATCTACTGCTGCGATGCGTGGAAAATGACAAGGAATGTTGTCATATAAAAAACCAAAAGGTATGATTAAGCCTTTTATGCTGATAAATTGTCAAATCTAACAAAAGGAAATACAGTTAATTTAAAGAAGTTTAATAAAGACACTCCAATTAATGGAGGAATAGAGTTGCAATATATACCGTGGTTTCTTGTACTATTTATTTCAATTCCACAGGCCGTTTTGGTGATCTACATCGGTTTTAGCTTGTGTAATATCAGTGTGGATTTTAAGAAAAGCATTTTGTGCGCGCTTTTATTTGCTATCGCAACTTATTTTGTCCGGCCTTTGGCTATTCCACTGGTATTAAATACACTTATTCTCACCACATTTTTGATAATCATCACTGGCTTGATACTTAAAATACATCTGAAAAAGACCTTGATTGCCTGTTTGTTGGGAATCATGGTTTCCGGAGTGATTGAAAGCTTAGTTATACAGGTGTTATTGTGGATACGTCCTGATATAGCAGAGAAATTATTGGTTGACGCAGTACTGAATATATTCACCTATATCCCCGTATTTTTAGTCACCATAGCAGTATTATTGGTAGTTAAACGTTTTAACTTTGTTCTAATCAGTCTTGGTGAGCTAGGGGAAAACGATGAACAAAGATAGTGATTATTTTGTGATTATTACTATTCTTTTACAGACCTTACTGGTGATAACCATCAATACTGAAATAATAGTAGTTGAAAACCTGGGTTATCTTAAACAGGCCATACCTTTTATCAATTTAATCATCCTCATCATGTGTGTTATCAGTTTAATTTCGGTAAAAAATATTGGCCGGCACCGAGTCTATAGAACCAAAGCCTTAATGATGAAGAACCATCTTACTCAGGTAGAAGAACTCATAAGAACCCTGCAAGCTGAAAGACACGAATATTCCAAGCATATGCAGGCTATTCAATCATTAATGGGGCTGGGCCGTATTGATGAGGCCATCGATTATATGGACAGTATAACCGAGGGTATTATACCGCAATATGAAATGTGCTACATTGATCATCCGGCTTTATCGGCATTATTGAACAGTAAAAAGGCCGCCGCCGAGAAAAAGGGCATTGACGTGGGAATTTTTTTACATTCGGAATTGTCTAATCTTGATATACCTTCAAGGGATGTCTGCAGTATCGTGGGAAATCTGGTTGATAACGCCCTGGAAGCCGCAGTTGAAGCTGACAAGCCCAGGGTTGAGATTGAGTTCAGGCAGGATCATGATTCTTATATAATCGATGTTTATAACAATGGAGCGGCCATGCCGGCCGGAGTTGATGTTTTTCAAGCCGGAGTGAGTACAAAAATATCAGAATACCGCGGCTACGGTTTATATATAGTCCAAAAACTACTCAAAAAACATAATGGCCAAATAGAAATTAATTGTGATGATAATACCCATATTAGGATCAGACTACCCAGTAAGGTGTTGAAAAATTGATTCAAACGCTATCCAGGAAAATCGCGCAACAGTTAGCCGGCATATTAGAATCCAGTGACAACAGTGCAGCATGGTATGCCTATTCGATAGAGATCCTTTTATTATTATTGATAACTATGACACTGGTTGCAGGGCTGGCATTTCTATTGGGCACTATTAAGAACACCTTGATCTTCCTGGCGATATTTGCCCCGCTCAGGTGTATTGGCGGAGGGGTGCACATGAGTTCGGGAAATCGTTGTATAGTGGTCAGTACTCTTGTTTTTGTGGTTTTTGGCTATTTGAGTACTCTTGAAATCCCCATCAATTTTTTAACGGATCTAATCATAACGGCATTACTGATGGGAATCTACACCACCATAAAATGGGTTCCGGCTGGTACCCATAAATACAATATCACTGATATCAAGGTTCGTTATATCAGAAAAGTTTATATGCTAATCGCCTTAATTATTTATGTCATCACGGCCTTTATTTTGATGCATAACGGTAAATCGGCAGAAAGCGTCGCCTTGACTTGGGGTGCATTGATAAGCCTTCTTCTGATTACCCCCATAGGTTACGGTATCATCGGAGTGGTTGACCACACTGTTGATATAATCGGCAAAAAAAGGAGGTGACATTATGATGAAGAAACTGTTAGTACCATTTGCGTCAGCATTTGCATTAGTATTGACCGTCGTAAGCGCGGCAAACATGAACGCATTTAAACTATTCTTACTCTATGAGCCAGATTCACCGGAAAAGTAAATAGAACAAAAAAAGCACAAAGAAGGGTTTATGTTGTTTGAGGTCCTAATTCTTGAAGACGAAGAATATAATCGGGAATTCTTAAAAAAAATTGTGAATGAAATACCAGAAGTGACAGGAACTTATGCTACTTCAAGCAGCAGTGAAGCGATTGAGCTTGCTCAGAAACATAGACCATCCTGTATTCTCCTGGATATAGAACTATGCCCGGGAGACATCAGTGGATTAGCTGTAGCCAGAAGCATATTTAGTATCAACCCTGACTGTTTTATGGTATTTATCACTGGTTATACTAAATATGCTCTGCAATCTTTTTTGGTCCACCCTTATGATTATATAATTAAACCCATTAATAAATCTAAACTCAAGGCGTTGATCAAAGAGATCGCCGATAAGGTCAGGCAGAGGAATACCATCCCCACCAGCATCATTATCAAAGGGAAAGGTGAATGTTATCATATTAGCAAGGCGGATATTCTATTTGTGGAGAAATATGGCAATGTAGCTTATATACACACCGGCGACAGAATACACAAGCTGTATCTGTCTCTTGACGAAATTGAGAAAAACCTCAGTAGTTCCTTCTTTAGAGCTCACAAATCCTACCTTATTAATTTGAGTAAAGTGAAAAAAGTATATAAAGACGATAACAGGTCATACATGGTCAGCTTTGACAATTACGAGCTGACAGCGAGTATGAGCAGAAATAAATATTGCCAGTATTTACAAATAATCAATGACCAAACCGAAGGGTTCGTTTGTCTAACCCAACCGCCCACGAAAAACGAAGATAGTTAACAAAAACACAGTCCCCGCCGCTTCCAGCAAACCGCCATGGCCCCTCCTGGATTTGCCTTTTATGCCTGGGGCCCCAGGCTGACTCAGAGTATCTAGGAAAATGAAAGGATAAAAAAGGAAATATTTATTGAATATTATACCATAGCAATATAAAATATACTTAAAAGGAAAATATAGGACAATTTTTTCTAATTATAAGCCATCCTGCGGAGGAATAATGTCGGAAGCCGAAAACGAAAACACGATGGGAAAATCCCTGCGAAGCTTAATTATCCTAGCCCAGCTCAATCAAGTAGCACTAGACGGAGTTCAAATAGACCATAGCTTCAACTTGGAAGGGCGAGATCCCAACCGTGATGAAATCATGCTAATCGGAAAAAAATCCAACCTCAAAATGAAGAGCGTCCGGGTACAGACCGGGGCTCTTTTCAAACAGCCCGTTCCATGCCTCCTTGGCGATACCCAGGGAGGGTTTATTGTTTTGGCCAAAATGGAAGAGGGGAAGGCACTGGTGCTGGACCCGGAAAAGGGTCATCCTGAGCAAGTGGGATGAAAAGTTATTATTAGAGCGGTTCTCCGGGGAAGTGATCCTCTGCAAGCATAAGGAAATTACATTGCGGAAGATGACCTTCGGGCTCAAATGGTTCATACCTACCATAATCAAGTACAAAAAGCCCCTGATCGATGTGCTGCTGGCGGCATTTGCCCTGCAGATAATAGGCCTGGCTTCTCCTCTTGTAATGCAGGTTATCATTGATAAAGTGCTGATGCACAAAGGCTTCACCACCCTTAAGGTACTCATGATCGGTCTTGCTGTCATAGTGGTTTTTGAGATGCTCTTGTCCCTGGCTAAGAACTACGTGTTCTCCCATACTACCAACCGTATCGATGTAATCCTTTCTGCTCGGCTTTTCGACCATCTATTCAAACTGCCCCTCCGATACTTTGAAGTGCGCCGGGTGGGAGATACCATAGCAAGGGTAAGGGAAGTGGAGAACATCCGGCGCTTTCTAACAGGAACGCCACTTACCACTATATTAGATGTGATGTTTCTCGGCGTCTACATATTCGTGATGTTTCTGTACAGTCACACGTTAACGTGGATTGTACTGGCGTCATTACCTATTTATGCTGCCCTATCCCTTATCATCACCCCCATGTTTAAAAACCAGTTGGAAGAGAAATTCAACACTGGGGCAGATATGCAGAGCTTCCTAGTGGAAAACGTGAGCGGTGTCCAGACTATAAAGAGCTTTGCTCTGGAGCCCCTCACCCAAAGACGGTGGGAGGATAAAATCGCCAGTTATGTGGAGGCCAGCTTCAAAACCAGCATCATCGGCGGCAGTGCCGGAGCCGTAGGGCAAGCCATCCAGCGTGTAACCGATTTAGCACTATTGTGGACCGGAGTCCACCTCGTCATCACTGGTGCAATTACCATAGGTCAATTCATCGCTTTCCGGATGCTTTCCGGTCAGGTCAGTGGTCCCATACTTCGCATTGTAAACCTATGGCAGGAATTCCAACAGACTGCTGTATCTCTGGAGAGATTAGGGGACGTCTTCAATGCTCAGCCCGAACCTCATTCCGATATGCAGAAAATGCGGTTGCCTACCATTAGGGGATATATCGAATTTCAGAATCTCACCTTCCGCTACCGAATGGACGCACCGGAAGCCCTGAGAAACATTAGTTTTATCATCCCGGCCGGTAAAGTCATTGGGATCGTTGGTCGTAGCGGATCCGGGAAAAGCACCATGAGCAAAGTCATCCAGCGGCTCTATATACCCGAAGGCGGTAAGATTCTCATTGATGGCCATGACATAGCCTTGGCTGATCCACACTGGCTCAGAAGACAGATCGGTGTAGTGCTTCAAGAGAACTTCCTCTTCAACGGCACCGTCAAAGACAACATCTGCATTCATAAGCCGGCTGCGGCCATGGAAGAAATAATCAACTGTGCATCTATGGCAGGCGCCCATGAATTCATCCTGGAGCTCCCCGAAGGATATGATACCCAGGTTGGTGAAAAAGGTGAAGCCCTCTCCGGGGGGCAACGCCAGCGTTTGGCTATCGCCCGGGCTCTTCTTGCAAATCCGAGGATATTAATCTTTGATGAAGCCACTTCGGCCCTAGATTATGAATCGGAAAATATAATCCAGAAAAATCTTGCCAAAATTTGTGCAGGCCGTACTGTTCTCATCATTGCCCATCGTCTCTCCACCCTGCGAAGTGCTGATGCCATCATGGTGCTGGATAAAGGGAATCTTGTTGAGTACGGCCCGGAAAAGGCTCTCCTGGCTCATAAAGGACTTTATTATCATCTTTACAATCAACAATTTGGCAGTGTGCCGCCAAAGAATAATGCCCAATCGTTTACGCCGGGGCGGCAGGCAGAGGTATTTGCATCGTCTGTACCCGCCGCTCCTACTGCATCCTCAGCTGAAGCTATAAAGGACGACAGCCAGGAGGTTACCGCATGAAGCTGTTTAAGATTGATAAAGAAAAAGACTACCGGACAGAATTCCTGCCTGCTGCCCTTGAAATCATCGAAAAGCCTGAATCGCCACTGGGAAAGCGCATTATTTGGGGCATCCTTGCCATCATTATCCTATGCATACTGTGGGCAATTATAGGACAGATAGATGAAGTAGCCACAGCCTCTGGAAAACTGATTCCAGATGGTAACATTAAAGTCATTCAGAGCATGGAGGGCGGAGTTATCACTGCCATCCATGTGCAGGAAGGCCAGCATGTTGAAATGGGCCAGCTGCTAATCGAACTGGACACTACTATTAACGCGGCTGAGCTTGATAAACTAAAAATCGCCCTGGACACCGCCAGGGTCGAACGGGCCTTGCTCCAGGCAGCCTGGGAAGGGAACAGCAGTAAGATTGACACCCTCCTGCAAGAGAACAGCAGTCTAGGTATCGACCCCGAAGTGCTGCTGCGCCAAAAGGAACTGGGTACCTTGAAGCAGCAGAAACAGTCCCAGATGCAGAACTCCCTGCGCACCACCGTTGCCCAGAGCGCCGAAGAACTTACCATGGCCCAGAAAACCCTGGGTCAGATCGAAACAAAGATCCGCATCCTGGAAGATGAGGTGCGAATCCAGAAAACGTTGACCGATGCTGGTGCAGTTGCGGCTCAGGACCTCATAAAAAAGCAAAACGAGTTAGAACTTATGCAACAGCAACGGGATTTTCAATTATCCCAGATCGATTTTTATCAGACCCAGATAGACGGAAAACAAACCGATGTGGCCCTGAGTACTGTGGACTACCAGAAAACAGTTATGGAAGAACTGGTTGCTAAAGATAAAGCCATCCAGGAACTGGAGAAGGAAGTAGAGAAAACGGCCAAACGCCTCAGCCTTCAAAGCGTCATCGCCCCTGTTGACGGCATTGTGCAGGGAGTATCTGCCAACACGATTGGGGGTCTTGTAAGCAGCGAAACTCCAATCGTTACCATAGTGCCCGACAACACCCCTCTAGTATTGGAGGCCATGGTTCTCAACAAAGACATTGGCTTCGTACACACCGGCCAGCAGGTGGACATCAAACTGGATACCTTCCCCTTCCAAAAGTATGGCGCCATCCCTGGTGAAATCGTTAATATCAGCCCAGACGCCATCGAGGATGAAAAGCAGGGCTATGTATACAAAATTAAGGTAAAACCCCAGGAAACCACTCTTAAAGTCGGAAACAAAGATATGCCCATCAGCCCTGGCATGACCGCCCAGGCAGAAGTGAAGACCGGAACGAGGAGAATTATTGAGTTTTTCCTGCCGGGGGTGGAAGAGGTCAAGGATGGGTTTGAGCTAAGATAAAGAATCAGAATTGTGCGTAAAAAACTTATTATGGTGACAGAGGAGATAGCATGAATAAGAAAATATTTTCCATGCCCCTTAATGCAACCATGAATGGAGACGAAATCAACCGGCTTTTCGTACCCTTTGTGAAGGAATATCATGACTATCTGTACGATATTTACTTTTCTTGCTTTTTGCCGCCTTTCACCAATGATGCCATGGGCATTGGCAATGTATATTCAGATGAGGCAACACAGGATGTATTCGGGTTCATGATGTGGTGTCAGGATCGGTTTGGAGTTAAGGCTTCTGCCACCTTCAATAATTTTTCAGTGCTTCCCAATGAGGAAAACCTAGAACTATTCATCAAAAACCTGAAGCCCTATTACGATGCGGGTCTGCGGTCAGTGACGATCCCTCATTCACATTGGATCAGAACAGGCCGGATTAAGCAAGAGTACCCGGAGCTTTTGGTGAAGAACACGGTACTGCGCCGAGTGTACAATGCGCAGGAATATGCCAATGCAGCTGAAGGTGGATTTGACCTGGTGAATTTAGACTGTTCAGTTATTCGAGACAGGGATGCACTGACCGAGCTCAAAGCGGCGTATGATCACTATAAAGTACCTATTTCACTTCTGCTAAACGAAATATGCCGAGGTAAGTGCCCTCTGCGGGATGAGCATTATTACCTTAACTGCAATTCAGACAAAGATAGTGCATATTTTTCACAAACCATCTCATCTGTAAGCTGTTCCAAATGGAGGAAGGAGATACCGCATTTCCAGCTGTTGGTGGCCGATCTGCCTAGTACCAGAAAGGGAATTGAAGAATATCTGGAATATGTGCAAGTGTTAAAGCTTCAAGGAAGGATAATGCGACAGCTGTTTGAGAGTTCAATGGACATTGTGAAACGGTATGCGGCGGGAGAGGAGATTGTCTTTTTAGCTAAGTACCAGTACTTTGAATCTCTGGGTTTGAGTGATAGAAACAGGGAAGCGTGGGAGAAAATCACCCGCAACTGCAAGTTCAACTGCTGGAAGTGCAATACGTGCGAGACTGTGTTTAGTTCAAAGGCGGCTAACGAATAGTGCAAAACTACCTGCCGCGCCCCAATATTAGCAATAAACATAGATATATGACGACAAAAACAACTAAACGCAAGTTAGGATGGTTGTTGTTTGTGGGGTTTACCACAAGCAAGAACCATCCTAACTTGTGTTCGCAGCAATAAACGGAACAGTCGCTATATACAAATAATTGATCAGGAGGTGAACCAGAAACATTTATTCCTTATTAAAATGATGGAAGGATGAGAAAGATGGCATTTGTAAACGAACATATGACCAAAGAAGAAATGGCTGATTTTGCAGCCAAAGCAATAAAAAATCCGGGTAACAGATTAATGACCCTAAAACCATACCGATGGACAATCGATCGAGAAAAAAACATATTTTTGCTATGGGCACTCCAGGAACGGGAGGAACCACATGACAAATATTTTCTGCTAGGCTGGGAGGGCATATACGTACCGGTGAAATTAAGAGATCTCTGGGTTAAGGGCTCTCCTCGCACATGGGAATTAATCTATATAAAGATCCCGGAGGAGTTGAAAGAAAAACAAAGCGAGATTATCCAAAGTCTAAAAGATGCGCTCGCGGTTTACGGATTTAATGGAAACCCTAATGAACCTTTTAATGCTATGAACCAAAAAACTAGCGTTGAATTTAATTTCTAGTATGCTGAGAGGAGGAACGAGATTTGAGTATTGAAAGTTTATCTTATACTGAGGCTATTGCTCAATTAACAGAATTAATGTCTCATCCTGAGAATGTAACTAAAGCAGATCTGACCGCTATTGTGGAGCGAGTATCAGTAGTAGATCCGCAAGCGGGACCTAACTCTACTACCTATCTATATAGTGGGTCAATAACTGCAGGTTCATATTCAGGCGATCTAGCTGCTGCAATTGCAGAAGCGGAAGGAACTATGGCGAGAATAATAGACCGCACTTCTGCTGGCGAATTTCTAAATGATGTCCGATTTTTAGATTCGTTAGAAACTGCATTCAAAAATGAAAATCCAGCATTCGCCTTGCCAGAGAATGCAACCCAGTTAACAGAAGCGGTTAATAACTACCTATATGATGCAACCGATGGGCCCTGGGCCAACCGCTCTGCCGCATTTGTGGAAATAACCGCCGGAAACGTAGAATGCATCGTTCCCGATGCTCAAACAGGCAGAGTATGGTGGGAAACAGAGCTTCCGAGGCTTCTTGCCAATCAAAATGTTCAGAGCATCAATGGTATTCCTAAAGCGGATCTAATCAGTATTAAGAATGATTTTATAAATGTTGGGTATGCAGAGGGAGAAGCAACAAGTTTCATACGTCAAATCATAACCCTTGAATCCAGGCTAAGACTATCAACAGTTGAGTATGCAACCAATGCCCAGGGTGAAGCCATATGGACTAACATTGCGAAGCTGACAAGCGGAAGCAGCACTATAGCGCCGGAAGGACCCGGAATAACCAAAGTTGCCTGCAGTGATCTCATTGGGGTGCTTAGCCAAACTGACCTGTCGGCATATTCAGAATTAAAATCAGCTATGAATAAGGTAGTCTATACCCCTAAATATTTCGAAGCACTAAACACGACAGGCAAGGTCATAGGTTCAGTGGGCGTCGTATTGATTGGAGTCTCCGCGGCTTTCGCAGCTCATGATGCCTATGAAGCCTATCAAGCCGGTGACACCGCTGCATGTGAAAATATTATTCAGGATTGGCTGCTGAGTATGGCAGGAGCGATTGCCGGTTCTGGAATCACAACGAGCGTGGCGGCACCAATTCTGGCCGGTCTTGCCAGTCTTGGTCCATGGGGCGTTGCCGCTGGTGTCGTGGGCGTATTTACAGCTGGTATTTTTGGGGCTGTCATAGGCTATGAAGCTGGCCATGCCTTCAGCGAACTCATGGACGAACTCCGGGCCCTCTTCCAAGAAGCCGAAGGTATCCGCTCCCCCCTCATCATAGATCTGGACGGCGATGGAGTGGAAACCATCTCTCTTGCCCACGGTATCCATTTTGACCATGACAACAACGGCTTTGCCGAGCAGACCGGCTGGGTGGACCAGGATGACGGTCTGTTGGTCAGAGATATCAACGGCAATGGCCTTATCGATAACGGTTCCGAATTATTCGGCAACAACACGTTACTGAACAACGGCGAAAAAGCCGCCAACGGCTTTGCCGCCCTGGCGGAACTGGACGAGAACCACGACGGCAAAATCGACAGCAGCGATGCCGCCTACAGCCAATTGCGGGTATGGAAAGATACGGACGGCGACGGAGTCACAGATGCCGGAGAGCTTATGAGCTTAGGCGATGCGGGAGTTGCCTCCATAGCCACCGGCTACAATGAGTCAATGGTTACAGACGCCCAGGGCAACCAGCATCTGCAGAACGGAACTTATACCAAAGCAGACGGGACTACCGCTTCTGTTGATGATGTCTGGTTCAAAGCCGACCTGATGCATACCAAAGCAACCGAGATACTGGAAGAAACCCCGGAGATAGCCGGACTGCCTGATCTGCAAGGCTTCGGCAACGTCTACAGTTTGCATCAGGCCATGCTGCGGGACAGCAGCGGACATCTGCATAATTTATTAAATGCAAGTTAGGATGGTTGTTGTTTGTGGGATTTAATACAAGCAAGAACTATCCTAATTTGTGTACGCAGCAATAAACGGAACAATCACTATATACAAATAATTGATCAGGAGGTGAACCAGAAACATTTATTCCTTATTAAAATGATGGAAGGATGAGAAAGATGGCATTTGTAAATGAAAAAATTCCTGAGGCGGACAAGGAAAGATTTAATTCTTTCAGTTTTAAAAATCCAGTAACACATGAACCCAATAAAGCAAATAAATGGACGATTGATCGGGAACGAGACATCTTTTTAGTGGCTTTGGGGGGGAAAGGTGCTTACGTTACGGAGATACCTATGTTTTATGCACTAGTATGGAAAAACAAAGTAATTAATTTGGAGACTTATAGTGATGGTAAAGGGAATTATAAGTCCGGCGTAGAGATGTGGTGGAAAATAACCCGGATAGAGATTCCCGAAAGTTTAAAACCGTATAAAGATCAGGTTATTGAACTGATAAAGGAAGGCATAGATGCACACGGTTCAGGTTATAGAAGGGACCATATTGTAAAAGTGAATTTTGACCGAATTGTACCACCATCATTTATTAGGGAGGTGGAAAGATGACTAATATTAATGATGTAATTGATTATGTTGAATCTTGGCGAGCTAATAATGGAATAGCTGAGAATATAGATCTAATTGAGGCCCAGATGGAGCAATTCGCTAGAGACCTTCAGTATAAAATTGATGAATTTAATTTTGAGTCACCCAAGCCGGGAGCAACAGTCATAGCATATAACGGAGGCATGTACGGTACGGAAATTCCCGCATGGCAATTCGCTGATGTAGCATCTAACAGCAGCAACGGAACCCTAGTGTATATCAGCGATTTTGAAGCAGGGAAACTACTCAATAACCAAGACTTCAAATTCGCCGTGCAACAAGCAGTTGGCGAAGATCTTGCTAAAAATATACTACATGGTACTTTTGATGTCGATGGCAACCGTACACCTTACAGTGTGAACGGGGTCTTGTCTCTGGATGACTACGTTTCCAAACAGATCATGCTACAAGCTGAGGGTAACGTAGTAACCTTTACCACCGAATTAAAAGATCACAGCGTGTTCACCCAAACAGAATTGCAGACTATTTTGGATAACCCCAAGGTAACCTCGATAAACGGTATTGCTAAGGAAGAACTTACTTCTATTTTGAATAATACAAAGTACGGCTTTACTTATTCGCAAAGAATGGATCTGGTCAGAGAAGCCATAGCCATTCAATCCCGAGTAGATTTATCAACCGTTGCTTATGCAAGCGATGCAGACGGTAAAATAATTTGGACTGACGCCGCCAAACTGGCGGGCGGAAGCAGTATAGAAATGCCGACTGGAGCTGGAATATCAAAATATTCTTGCGCCGCACTAATCGAAATGTCCAAGACCGACCTGGAATCCTCCAGCCTTAGATTGACCTATGTCCAAGGCAAATTTAACTTTGCTGAAGGGTTAAATAAACTTGGCTGGGCAGCATTCGTGGTGTCAACCGCCTATGATGCCTATCAGTATAAAGAAGCGTACGATGCCGGTGATACCGTAAAATGCAAACAAATCCTGGGTGATTGGCTGATCGAAGCCGGCGGCTCGGCAGTCGGCGGTACAGCGGGATGGCTTGCCACCGCAAGAACCCTTGCTATACTTACGACCATAGGCGTAGAAGCAGGAGCGGCAGGTGCATTTATAGTTGGAGCTCTAGGAGCTTATATAGGTTATAAAGCAGGGGAATTTGTTATGGACGAACTCCGGGCCCTCTTCCAAGAAGCCGAAGGTATCCGCTCCCCCCTCATCATAGACCTGGACGGCGACGGGGTTGAAACCATATCACTTGCTAACGGCACTCATTTTGATCACGATGTTAACGGCTTTGCCGAGCAGACCGGCTGGGTGGGCCAGGATGACGGTCTGTTGGTCAGAGATATCAACGGCAATGGCTTTATCGATAACGGTTCCGAACTATTCGGTAACAACACTTTACTGAACAACGGCGAAAAAGCCGCCAACGGCTTTGCCGCCCTGGCAGAACTGGACGAGAACCACGATGGCAAAATCGACAACAGCGATGCCGCCTACAGCCAATTGCGAGTATGGAAAGATACGGACGGCGACGGAGTTACAGATGCCGAAGAGCTTATGAGCTTAGGCGATGCGGGAGTTGCCTCCATAGCCACCGGCTACAATGAGTCAATGGTTACAGACGCCCAGGGCAACCAGCATCTGCAGAACGGAACTTATATCAAAGCAGACGGAACCACCGCTTCTGTTGATGATGTCTGGTTTAAAGCCGACCTGATGCATACCAAAGCAACCGAGATACTGGAAGAAACCCCGGAGATAGCGGGACTCCCTGATCTGCAAGGCTTCGGCAACGTCTACAGTTTGCATCAGGCCATGCTGCGGGACAGCAGCGGACATCTGCAGGGACTGGTGGAGCAGTTTGCGGCTGAAAGCGATCCCGAGGTTAGAAAACAACTGGTGACCAATATTATTTACGCCTGGGCAGGCGTGGAAGGAATTGATCCTAACAGCCGAGCTACCCAGGATCATGGCAATTTTATTGACGCCAGAAAATTAGAAGCCTTGGAAGAGTTATTCGGAGAAGAATATCTAGGCACCTGGTGCTGGGGCACTCAAGATCCCAATCCGCACAGCAAAGCGGCGCCCTACCTGCTGCAGGCCTTCGATATGCTGGCTGCTTCCATCTATGCCCAGCTCATGGAGCAAACCCACTTAAAAGACATTTACAGCAGAATCACGTTTACCTGGGACTCGGCTAACGAAACTGTAGCTTTGGATCTTTCTGGAGCAGCGGCATTAATAGCAGAAGGGATTGCCAGTGATCCCGCCGCGGCCAAAGAACTGCTGGGTCAGTTTGTGGCCAATATGTATGCGCTCAAGATTACCGATCAAGTTGATTTCGATGCCTTCAGAGATGCTTTTGTCGCTATTGGCGAAGAATATGTAAGCATCATCGATACGGCCGGAAAGACTGAGATTACTGGTAGCGGCGGCAATGACAAGCTTTATGGCACGAACAACGGAGAAGTCATCTGTGGACTGGACGGAGACGACAGTCTTACCGGCAACGGCGGCAACGATGTTCTGGATGGGGGCTTCGGCAATGATAAGCTGAACGGCGGCTCCGGCAATGATATCTATTTATTTGGCAAAGGCTACGGAGCGGATGTTATTTACGATTATGACAGCACTGCAGGCAACAACGATATAATCAGGATCGCCTCCGGTACTGCCGCCGATGAAATCGAAGTATTCCGCAGCGGCAAAGATCTTCAGCTGCGCATAGCCGCAACCTCCGATATGCTGACTATTAACAACTATTTTGAATCCTATTTGAATGGAACCCAGTTTACTCCCACGGATGACTATAAAGTGGAGCAAATCGAGTTTGCTGACGGCACCTTTTGGGATGAAAGCATAATCCGGGCAAAACTGGGCTATGTCAGTGGCACAGCCGGCAATGACATCATGCAGGGCGGGGAGGGAACCGATACCCTCGATGCCGGCGACGGTGATGATGTCCTGATCAGCAGCGCCGGTAAAGATACGCTGTTGGGAGGCAGCGGCAGCGATACATACCAGTTCAGCAGCGGATTTGGCGAAGATGAAGTCGATGATTTTTCCATTATAAATGGCGAAACCGATGTCATTCAGTTCAACGAAGGCATTCAAGCCAGCGATACGATCCTTAAACGTACAGGCAACAACTTGGAAATTACTTTTGCCAATAGTCCAGACAAACTGATGGTAAAGGACTATTTTTATACAGAATGCTACGGGCCTAATTATTCCAAAATCGAAGCGATACGTTTTGCGGATGGAACCGTATGGGATATAGAAACGGTAAAAGCCAGAACCAGTGTACTGGAAGGAACTGAAAGTAATGATTTGATCAGTCCCTATGATGACGGGTACGATTCTTTTAACCAGACGATTAAAGGGTATGGCGGAGATGATGAAATTTATGGCTACAGAGGTAACGATATTCTGGAAGGGGGTACCGGAAACGATATATTGAACGGCGGTACCGGTACCGATACCTATATATTTGCCCGCGGTTTTGGCCGGGATACCCTGATAGACAGCAAGGGCGGCAGCGATCAAACGATCTTAAGTTTCAACGATATTGCTTCCGGAGAAATCCTATTAAGCAGAGCTTTAGATTTCGGCAATGACCTGCTGATCAAAGTTACAGGCAGTGAAGATGAACTGCGGGTGAAAAACTTCTTCGCCGGCAGCGCAACCCGTATAGACAGAATAACTTTCAGTGATGGGATCGTCTGGAACAAAACAACCATCGAGGATCAGTTTAAAAATCTTATCACCACCGGCACAGAGGCTGCGGACACTATTCAGGGGATGAT
>NZ_DCEA01000013.1:148025-150717 GCF_002316705.1 Syntrophomonas sp. UBA1041 | reverse complement strand
TGTTATCAATGCGGGAAATGTTCGGCAGGCTGTCCGGTGGCTTTCGCCATGGACTATCCGCCCCGGCAGATCATCCGGCTCTTGCAGCTGGACCTGGTTGAGGAGGCCTTACAGGCTGACAGCATATGGATCTGTGCTTCATGCGAGACCTGTTCAGCCCGATGCCCCCGCAATGTGGATATCGCTTCCTTAATGGACGCCTTGCGGCGACAGGCCCTGCTGAAAGGAAAAGTTACCGACAAAAAAGTGGCGGCGTTCAATGAAGGATTCCTGGGAGGGGTCAAGCATTTCGGGCGCTCCTTTGAGGCCGGGATCCTTCTTTATCATAACCTAAAGACCGGACAGCTGTTTAAAGACATGGAACTGGGACTGCCCATGATGAAGCGCGGCAAAATAGAGATTATGCCCCATAAAATCAAAGGCAGCCAGGAAATAAAAGCCATCTTTGACCGGGTCGAAAAAATGGGGGGTGAATAGCATGGAAATCGGTTATTACCCCGGTTGCTCCGGCGCCGGCAGCGGGGTTGAATACAAGCTTTCAACCCTAAAAACCGCGGAAATGTTCGGCATCAAACTCCAGGAACTAAAAGATTGGAACTGCTGCGGGGCCACCTCGGCTCATAATACCAACAAACTCCTGTCCCTGGCCTTGCCGGCCCGCAACCTGGCCATTATGGAGCAGATGAAACTGGACACCTTACTGGCCCCCTGCGCGGCCTGCTACAACCGCCACCGGGCGGTGGAGATCGAGGCCCGGGAGGATGAGGCCACCCGGCAAAACATTCAAGCCGCCATCGGCATGGACTTTTCAGCCCGGAGCACTACCGTTTCCGTTTTGGAATGGCTGGTGCGGGATGTGGGCCTGGAGGTATTAAAAACCAAAGTAAGCCAGCCCTTAAAAGGCATGAAAGCGGCCTGCTATTATGGCTGCCTTTTGGTTAGGCCCGTGGCCCATACCGGATTCGACGATGCCGAGGATCCCCAGACCATGGATCAGATCATGACCGCCCTGGGCGCCGCGGTGGTGGATTGGCCCTATAAAACCGAATGCTGCGGAGCGGCCCTGGCCACCTCCCGGCCGGACATCGGCAGCCGGATGATATACGAAGTGATACAGAATGCCAAAGAGGCCGGAGCAGAGTGCATCATCACCGCCTGCCCCTTGTGCATGCTCAACCTGGACATGCGCCAGGCCAAAGTGGAAAAGACCATGGGGGCGAAATTCGACATGCCCGTCTACTATATCACCGAAATGGTGGCCTTAGCCGGCGGGTACAGCCCGGAGGAGATCGGCGTACCCCGCCATTTCGTGGAAGCCATGGGCTACTTAAACAGCCTGCCTGAAAAGGCCGCGGCCCTGGCCGCCCAAGAAGAAGCCCAAAAGCCCAAGAAAGCGGTGAAAAAAGCGGAAAGCGGAAACGCAGCCAAGACGGAAAGCGCCGCCCCGGCAGCCGCTGATGAAATTGACGAAAAAGCTCTGCAGAAGAAAATCGAGGCCATCTTCAAAGGCATACAAAAAAATCCTGAGAAAATAGCGGCCCGGATGATCGAAGACCCGGAGCGGGCCCAGGTACTGGCGGAATTGATGGCAGATGACAAAAAGAGCCTTAAAATAGCGGAACTACTGGTTACTGATAAAGACAAAGCCGCCAAAGTGGCAGAAGCCTTTGTCACCGGCGAGCTCAAGAAACGGGAGAAATGATACCTCATTTCTACAAGGAGGGTTAGTGATGAAAAAGCGAGTGGGCGTATTTGTATGCCAGTGCGGCACCAACATCGAAGCCAGCGTGGATACCGAAAAAGTTGCCGAATACGCCGGGAACCTGCCCGGAGTGGTATATTCCACCACCTATAAGTATATGTGCTCCGATCCGGGTCAGGAAATGATCAGGAACGCGGTCAAAGAACAGCAACTGGAACAAGTGGTAGTGGCCTCCTGTTCGCCGCGCATGCATGAAAACACCTTCCGGCGCGCGGTTGAGGCCGGGGGCTTAAATGGCTACATGTTTGAAATGGTCAATATCCGCGAACAGGACTCCTGGGTGCACCATGACCGCGGGGAAGCCACCCGCAAAGCCATGGACCTGGTGCGCATGGGGATCATGAAAGTCTTAAAAAACAAACCCCTCAATATCTCCACCATCCCCATCACCAAAAAAGCCCTGGTCATCGGGGGAGGCATCGCCGGCATGCAGACCGCCCTGGATATAGCCGAGGCCGGCCACCCGGTGATACTGGTGGAAAAAGAGGCTTCCATCGGGGGGAAAATGACCCAGATCGATAAAACCTTCCCCACCATGGACTGCGCCGCCTGAATAGGCACCCCCAAGATGGTTGCTGTGGCGCAGCATCCTAACATCGAACTGATGACCTATAGCGAAGTAGTTAAAGTAACCGGATATATCGGCAACTTCACCGCAACCATAAAAAAGAAAGCCAAATATGTGGACTGGAATCTTTGCACCGGCTGCGGCACCTGCTGGGAAAAATGCCCCAGCAAAAAAATCAAAGATGAATTCGAAATAGATATGGCCAACCGCACCGCCATCCACAAACTATTTCCCCAGGCGGTGCCGGGCAAGCCCAGGATCGACGCGGCCCACTGCACCAAACTGACCTCGGGCAAATGCGGCGTATGCGAGAAGCTGTGCCCCACCCAGGCCATCCGTTTTGACGATAAAGATGAACTGGT
>NZ_DCEA01000013.1:147342-147794 GCF_002316705.1 Syntrophomonas sp. UBA1041 | reverse complement strand
TACGGCAAATACCCGGATGTCATCACCAGCCTGCAGTTTGAAAGACTGGTCAGCGCAGGGGGACCCACCACCGGCAAAATAAAGCGCCCCTCAGACGGCAAAGAACCCCGGAAGGTGGCCTTTATCAAATGCGTGGGCTCCCGTGACGACAGCAAAGGCAAGAGCTATTGCTCCCGGGCCTGCTGCATGTTCACCGCCAAACACGCTTATCAGGTCAAAGACAAAATCCCCGGCAGCGAAGCCTACGTATTTTACATGGACGTCAGAACCGCCGGGAAAAACTACGAGGAATTTTATCAGCGGGCACTGAATGCCGGCGCCAAATACATCCGGGGCCGGGTGAGCAAGATCTACCCCCGGGGGGACAAATTGATATTAAAGTCCGAAGACACCCTCTTGGGACGTCCCATGGAATTCGAGGCCGACCTGGTGGTTCTGGCCACCGCCATGGT
>NZ_DCEA01000013.1:146638-147079 GCF_002316705.1 Syntrophomonas sp. UBA1041 | reverse complement strand
TGCAGCCGGTGGAAACCTTTGCCGCCGGGGTGTATCTGGCCGGAACCTGCCAGGGACCCAAGGACATACCGGACAGCGTGGCCCAGGCCAGCGCGGCCGCGGTCAAAGTGTGCGGACTGTTCTCCAAGGCCAGGATGGCAGTGGAGCCCATGACTTCCGAGGTTGATATCAGCAAATGCTCGGGCTGTCAACTGTGTGTGCCCATCTGCCCCTACAACGCCATCTCCATGAAAGAGATCCAGGAGCGGGGGGGACATGGCCACGGCCCCTTCACCCGGCAAATAGCCGAAGTCAACAGCAGCCTGTGCCAGGGCTGCGGGGCCTGTGTGCCGGCCTGCCGCACAGCGGCCTTGAATCTCAAAGGGTTTACCGACGAACAACTGGTATCGGAGGTGGATGCACTGTGTCTATAAATGAAGCCAATGCATGGCAGCCTAAAAT
>NZ_DCEA01000013.1:79308-146366 GCF_002316705.1 Syntrophomonas sp. UBA1041 | reverse complement strand
AACCGGGGGGCCGACGGGGTATTGCTCTCGGGGTGACACCCCGGTGAATGCCACTATGGTAGTGGCAATTACTACAACCGCCGCCGTCATACCATGATGAAGAGCATGATGGAATATATCGGCATCGAAGCGGAGAGATATCAGACCGCGTGGATTTCAGGGGCTGAAGGGCCCAAGTTCCAGGAAACCATGGAGAACTTCGTCGCAGGCGTCAAAAGAGTGGGCCCCAATAGAAAGCTGAGGGATGCGCGATGAGAGCAATAAGGGATAAAATCAAAACTATTGCCGCCGGACTCTTCGATTCCGGCCAGATCGATGTATTCATCGGCTGGGAAGGGGATCACCCCGATTATGCCATCCGCCCTTATATAGCGCGGAGTAAAGCCGATCTCGAGCGCATGGCATTCAATGAATACGCCATCCACAACAGCAGCAATTATCTGCTCAAACTGAGGGACGGTCAGGAAAAGATCGGCATCGTGGTCAAAGGCTGCGACTCCCGGGGGATCGTTCGCCTCTTAGAGGACCATCAAATAAAAAGAGAGCGCCTCTATATCATCGGGGTGTCTTGCCCGGGGATGAAAGATCCTCTCCCGGCCATGAAAGCCCAATCCGGATTGCTGGGCATTCAGGCTCCAGAAGGTTTGGCGGTCAAATGCTTAAACTGCCTGGTTCCCAACCCGGTCATCTATGATGAACTCATCGGGGCAGAGCAGCAACCGCATATGAGCGGGGAGCGCTTTGGGAAAGTTCAGGAAATTGAGAATATGCCCAGCGAAGAGCGTTATCAGTTCTTCGAAAAAGAATTCTCCAGGTGCATAAGATGCTATGCCTGCCGTCAGGCCTGCATAGCCTGCGACTGCCGCACCTGCATATATGATGAGATGCGTCCCCAGTGGGTGGGCCGGGAGACCAGCACATCCGACAATATGATGTATCATCTGGTCAAAGCCCTGCATATGGCGGGCCGCTGCATCGAATGCGGGGAATGCGAACGGGTCTGCCCGGCGGACATTCCCTTAATGCTGATCAACCACAAACTGGCCAAGGATGCCAACCACTTCTTCGGCCCCTATGAAGCCGGGATCAGTTATGTGGAAGGTCAAAAACCAGCTTTGAGCGTATACCGGGAAGACGATCCCGACGACTTCATATAAGGGGGGAGAAGCGTGAAAATACTGGCCAAAGACAAGGTAGAGGCCTTACTGGACAAAATCGCACAACAGGCGGCAGTTTTCGTACCCCTGGCAGTTGAACAGGGCAGCGGCTTCTACCCCTGGAACGATGAGAATAAAGATAAGCCCCTGCTCTTAGACGCTTTAAATGTGTATACCTCGCCCAAATACGTCCTGTTCCCCCAGACCGAGCGGATGTATGACCTCAAACAGCAGGGGCAGGAGCTAGAGATTGACAAAACCTATGAAGACCACAGCGAACGGGTCATCTTCGGGGTCAGGGCCTGTGACGCCAGGGCCATGCGCAGTTTAGACGACGTATTCCTTACCCGGGGGTTTACGGACAGCTTTTACAAAGCCCGGCGGGATCACGTCACCGTGATCGGCAATGCCTGCTACAACCCGGGGGCCAATTGCTTCTGTGAGGCTATGGGTGTTAGCATGACCGACCCGGAAAGCGATGTCATCATAAGAGATGCCGGAGATGAAGGCTATATCTGGGAACCTCAAACTGACCAGGGTGAAAAGCTGACCCAGGCAGTGGCCGAATTCCTCACCGATAAAGAGCTTACTGCCCCTCAGGCAGGGCCATTTCAGACTGAGGTTGATTATGAGGGGGTAGCGGAAAAGCTCCAAGGCATGTTCGAACACCCGCTGTGGGAACGCATGAGCGAGCCCTGTGTCAACTGCGGGGCCTGCACCTATATTTGCCCCAGCTGCCACTGTTTTGACATACAGGTCAAAATGTGGGGGGATAGTGGTTATCGTTTCCGCTGCTGGGACTCCTGCATGTATGCCGAATATTCCGCTGAAGCCGGGGGAGGCAATCCGCGTCCTACTGGAGTGGAACGCTTCCGCAACCGCTTCTTGCACAAGCTGGAGTTCTTCAACGAACGCTATGGCTACTCCTTATGCACCGGATGCGGGCGCTGCACCATCGTGTGCCCGGCCGGGGTCAGGATTACCGACATCATCAAACAGATCAAGGAGGTGGACAGCAGTGTCGAACTGTAATTGCGAACAACCGCTGGTGCCTCATATCGTTGAAGTGATAGATATCGTAGAGGAAACCCCGGATGTTAAAAGCTTTTATGTCAAAAGCCCCGCAGGGGGGCTGCCTTATCAGGTCATGCCCGGGCAGTGTTCCATGCTGTCCCTGCCGGCAGGGGAAGGCATGTTCTCCTGCACCTGGCAGGAAGGCCGGGAATACCAGCAGTACGCCATCAAAAGAGTGGGACTCTTGACCGAGGAACTGCACCAGATCGAAATAGGCCAAAAGCTGGGTTTAAGAGGTCCCTACGGCAACGGCTTCCCCATTGATGAAAGCCGTGGCAAAGACATGCTGTTCATCGCCGGAGGCATCGGCCTGGCGCCGTTGCGCTCCTTCATCAAGCATTGCTTTGCAAACCGTGCTGATTACGGCAAGATCACCATCATCTACGGGTCCAGGAGCTACAACGACCTGTGCTTCAAAAAGGAATTGTTCGAGGAATGGCCTAAGCAGCCCGATACCGAGGTCAATGTGACCATAGATAATCCTGAAGAGGCCTGGCAGGGCCATGTGGGATTCGTGCCGGCTTATGTGGAAGAATTGGCCCCGGACCCGGCAGGCACGGTTTCGGTCACCTGCGGTCCTCCGATCATGATCAAGTTCGCTCTGCAGTCATTGCAGAAGCTGGGTTTTAAGGACGAACAGATCGTCACCACCCTGGAAATGCGCATGAAATGCGGCATCGGCAAGTGCGGCCGCTGCAACATCGGCAGCCAGTATATCTGCCTGGACGGACCGGTCTTCGACCTGACCCAGCTCAAACAACTGCCCCAGGAATGGTAGGAAAGTCCTAACAAACAGGCACGGGGACGGTTCTTTTGCCTGCCCGGGAGTGGTGATTAAACCCGACCAACAGCGCTGATGGTGGACAGCATTGAATAATCAACGCGATGGAGGTGAAATAATAGTGGCTCATTTAATAACAGATAACTGTGTAGCTTGCGGAGCGTGTGTCGATGAATGCCCCTTGGAAGCGATTAAAGAGGGCGAAGATATATATATCATCGATACTGAACTGTGCAGCGATTGTGGAACCTGCGCTGACAGTTGCCCTGCTGATGCCATTGTTGCAACAGAATAGTGGCACGATTTAAAGAGGAGTAAATCTATGGCGCTTTTACAACAACCGATCGAGACCGGGTACCTAACCCTGAAAAACCGGCTGATCATGCCGCCCATGGCTACCACCAAAGCCGGTCCTGACGGGCAGGTCAGCCAGGAACTGTTGGATTATTATGAAGAGAAGTCCCGAGGGGGGTATATCTCTCTGATTATAATCGAGCACAGTTATGTCAGTCCGGAGGGTAAAGCCCACCCCCATCAGATCTCCATCGCTGAGGATGGTTTGATCAACGGGTTCAAAGAGCTGTCGGCTATCATACATGGAAACGGCAGCAAGACGGTAATGCAGCTCAGTCATGCCGGCAGTCGGGCCAGCAGCGAGGTTACCGGGACGGAAGGACTGGCTCCCTCTGCGGTACCTAACCCGCGCGGTACAGAAATAGCTCGTGAAATGCACCAAACCGAAATCGCAGCGGTGGTCGGGAAATTCCGCGACGCCGCCGTCCGGGTGAAGAAGGCCGGTTTCGACGGGGTGGAGATCCACAGCGCCCACGGCTACCTGCTCAATCAGTTCCTATCTCCATTAACCAATCAGCGTATGGATGAGTATGGCGGCAACATTCATAACCGCATCCGTATCCACCTGGAGATAATCAATGCCGTCCGGGACGCCTGCGGCCAAGACTTTCTCCTGCTTATTCGGCTTGGGGCTGCGGACTTCATGGAGGGGGGCACCACCATTGAAGACAGCCGGCCGGCGGCCCGAGAGTTCGAAAAAGCTGGAGTCAACATTATAGACACCTCTGGAGGCTTATGCAGTTATAGCGTACCAGGCCTGAGTGGGCAGGGCTTTTTCGCCCCTCTGTCCAGGGCGCTCAAGGAAGTCGTTAAGATCCCAGTGATCTTGACTGGAGGGATCACTGAGGCCTCAGCAGCAGAGAGACTGCTGGCGGAGGGGCAGGCCGATCTTATCGGTGTGGGTCGGGCCATACTCAAGGATTCAACTTGGGCTAAAAGAGCTATACAGTAACTGTCTCAACCATATCCTATGGAAATATTAACTCCAGATATAAGTCATTTACACAAATTCAAATCAATTAGGTTGGGTGTGTTTCAAAATTAACCTAATTTTATTTAAAAAACATAACTGGCATAATAATTGCTCTGTAACAAATATTAGGTAAATAACTTTCGTGGTCAGGGTAAACCAGCGAAATACTCGTTTGGGGAGGTGAAAGCAAAACAAGGTTGCTACGGTATTGAAATCATATCCCTGCTATTACCCTTAATCATCTGTATTCGCTGGTTATATATTAGCGGGGTATTGCAATAAAGCTGTTGAACCGATAAGGAGGGTCTGTATGTTTAAGAAAATACTTGTTCCGGTAGATGGTTCCGATAGTTCGGTTATGGCTGCCAAAGTTGCCCAAAATATAGCAAGTAAGAATGACGGCAGTGTCACTTTGCTTTATGTGGTGCGTCCGTACCTCTTTCAATATGGAGTTGAGGATGGCGCCACACCTGAACCGGCTTTACCCGCAAAATCAGTCGAAACTGGACAGGCCATACTCAATCGCATCAGAGAAGAAGCTGTATTAACAAATGCCTCTCTTGAAGTAAAGATCGGGGCTCCGGCTCCAGTAATCTGTTCTGAGGCCGATGATGGCCAATTTGATCTGATTGTTATGGGAAGTAGAGGGATTACGGGTATCGCAGAGGCTTTTGTGGGCAGTGTCAGTCAGTATGTAAGTCATAAAGCTCATTGCCCGGTTTTGCTTACTCGACTGCCCAAAGGTGTTGCGGAAAACCATACGATCATTAAATCAATGTCTACAGATTATAATATTTATCTTTAAGCCAAAATAATTACCAAAATTCCAGACTTATACGGAGAATACAGTAGTATGACTTGAATCATTTACATGATCTTTTTATATCTAAACGCTAAAATCCAAATATACTGACGGGTTTAGGGTTGAATCAATTTGAGAACTTGCCATTCCCAGGCCAAAGGAGTTATGACATTACAGTCATAGTCCTTCGACCTGGGAAACACTATTTAAGGGCTAAACTGGCTAATCGTTTAACGCTCGAATTTTTAATCAAAACCGATTACAATTTTCAGTTACAAAACTCTTCAAACAATTGTGGGTGTAATGAATTAAGGCACAAAATCATGTTCAAATAGTATAGCCATATAGTATGTATTCCTACAAAATGTCCCGTCTCTGAATCACTCCTGTAATGCCTAAATATTTTATGTGTTTACAAACCAACCCGCAAATTCGATGCAAAGAAAACCCCCAGTGTAACAATAAGGAACAATCAGTATGTCCGAATGGGACAGTATATGGGACATTCGAACCTATATAAAATCACTCATGAACTAAAAGTCAGCTGTATGATTTTATTTGGCCGTGGCGGAAATCATTTAACGATGCTCGATTTAACGACTATTCCTGAGTAAGCTCTCTTACTTGCGTTTATATGAAAAAAAATATTAATCATCACGCTTTTGGTCGGTATGCTATTTGCTTTATATGTTAGTTGTCCTTAGTAACTAATCGCGAATAGGAGGTGTTAGTTTAACAGCTACATTCCCGACCAATAGCGGCGGCCAGCGAATTCCTGGCCGGAATTCCACGAAAGGGGGCTTTAAGAGATTAAAACTGACAGGCTTCACAAATAATTAAAGGAGGAGGCTTCCCATTGAGTTCAAAAATACTGGACAAACCCGCTGGTAACAAAAGATATTTTGTAGTATTCATGGTATCCATGATGATAGCCATCAACTATTTAGATCGCACCAATTTCAGCGTAGCCGTTCCGTCTATAATGAAGGAATTTGGCATTACTGCTGCGCAGATTGGTATTATGGGATCAGCTTTTTATTGGGCTTATACTTTGATCATGTTGCCAGTGGGAGGATTTATCAATAAATTCGGCCCCAAATCGGCAATATCTCTTTCAGCGGCAGGTTGGGGTATCGTCACCATCCTGACAGGTGCATGTTCGACTTTTACTAGCTTCTTCATAGTTCGCATTTTACTGGGATTTACCGAAGCGCCAGGCTTTCCCGCCAGTGCTCGGGTAGTATCAGTATGGACTCCGATAAAAGAACGTACTTTCTGTTCAGCTTGCTTCGACTGCTGTGCTAGATTGGGCTCAGCGTTTACTCCCCCTTTAGTAGCCTGGTTGATTGTAAACTATGGCTGGAGAATGTCTTTCGTAATCAGCGGTGCAATTGCTGTTGTATATGCAATTGTATGGCATTTTACCTATCATGAACCAGATGCTCATCCGAGTATCACCAAGGAAGAGCTTGACTATATTCGCCAGGATGAGGTAATAAATGCGTCAGGGCAGGTTGAGGTCAAACCTATTCCAATGTTGCAACTGTTCTTATATCCAACCGTTCTTAAAATAGCTTTAGCATACGGCCTGTATTTGTACACCTGGACAGTTTTTAATACTTGGATGCCCTCATATTTCGTTCAAGCCCGGGGACTTGACATTAAGGCCATGGGGATTGCAGCTATGATTCCCTATGCGACTGCCGTTGTATGCGAACTACTGGGAGGGTATGTCTGGGATCTCTGGCAGCGCCACGGGGCGTCTGTAACTCAAGTAAGAAGAGTTGGAATGGGAATGGCAATGCTGGGAGCAGCGGTGTTTATCTTTCTGACTATGCAAGCCCAAACTGCCACTGCAGCCGTTATCTATCTGAGCGGTTTCATGGGGATTTTCGCTTTTGGAGCAGCCAATGTCTGGGCTATTCCCGGTGATATAGCCCCTTATGGACAGGCCGGAGGTGTAGGCGGAGTTTATAATTTCGTCGGCAACGCATTCGCTTCATTAGCCCCTATAATCACCGGATTCTTTGTTGGCTCTCAGTACGGATATAATGGCGCTTTTGCCGTGTGTGTGGTGGCAGGCATACTAGGAGCTATCTTGTTTGGAGTAAGCAAGTATACACGTTTGGAGCCTAAACCAGCGCGGTAAAAAAATCAAAGTAACATTTAGGAGGGTAATATGGATTTAAATATCAGACTGGATGGCAAAGTAGCTATCGTAACCGGTGCAGCGATGGGAATCGGGCAGGCGATGGCACAGGGCTTGGCTTCAGTAGGAGCTACGGTTATTATCGCTGATATCGCTGATGAACAAGCGAAAAAAACCGCTGAGGATATTGTTGCCGGAGGCGGCCAGGCAGAGGCTTATCATTTGGATACTACCAGCAGTGTGGAATATAACAGCCTGGTGGAATATCTGACGGGCAAATACGGTAAGATTGACATCTTGGTAAACAACGCCGGTATCAATAGACGTAATTTAACCGTTAATATGCCTGAAGAAGACTTCAGGAAAATAATTGAGATAAATTTAACCGGAGTATGGATCGGATCAAAGGCTGTAGCGCCGGTTATGATGGCTCAAAAAAGCGGCAAAATAGTCAATACTTGTTCGATTATGGGTTATGCGAGCCTACCGGAACTTTCAGCGTATTCCGCTTCCAAGGGAGGCGTTCTGCAGCTGACCCGTAATTTGGCCTTGGAACTGGCCGACTATAACATTCAGGTGAATGCGGTTGCGCCGGCTTACATCCTCACCGAATTAACTGCCAAGCTGAAGGCCAACCCGGCTATGTACGAGGACCTGATAAGAAGAACTCCAATGAAGAGATTTGGCACCCTTGAGGAGATCGCGGGTCCAGTGGTCTTCCTGTGTTCCGATCTGGCCAACTATATGACCGGGCATACGATGCCGGTTGACGGTGGTTGGCTGTGTTCGTAAAGAAATAACTTGTTGTTATTGTATGGGAGGAGGTATTCATCATGGTTAAATGGTGGATCATTGGTGGCCTGGTGTTGTTGTCAATAATTTGGAGCTGGTATCGCGGTGACAAAATTCTGAAAGCCAGGCAAAGACTGTTGGAGGATACTACCAGAATTAAAAGCATTTGTGATCAAGACGTTTATGAAGTATCTTATCACGGTGGAATTCCTAACATACCAAAAGCCCAGAAATTATACCTCGCTTTAGCTGATGAATACTTTCTCTTCTTCAATAACAAGGGAGACGAGCAAAGAGTATATTATTCGAATTGTTTTAAAGTCGATAAGATAATAACCAGGCATGATCCTGATCTGAAGGGAAGAAGTATCGTCTTATGGGGGCCCCTTATCGGGCTTTTCCTCAAAGTAAACTTTCGTTACTATATCGTGATCGAATACAAAGATTCCACCAATAAAGACAACAACATACTAATAGAATGCAAAGATGATATGCATCAAGAGCTTCTGGCCAAGATGAAAAAGCATTATAAAGAGGCAAAGCGATCTCTAACAGCCTCTGTTCAGCTTGCATAGCAGAATTAAACGATCCCAAACCGGGACAGTTGTGAATGCGATTCCAAATCAGCAATCAATATATCAATGTGTCAAGAAACATATCAGGTTGGGAGGTAATGTATTGCATTTTGAAGGAAAAACCGTATTAATTACCGGTGCAGGTTCTGGTCTAGGCAAGGAATGTGCCCAGGCATTTTTAGATAGAGGAGCTAAAGTTGCTGCTGTTGATATTAATCAACAAGCACTCTCAGATTTTTTAGCTGCTAATGAGGGGAAAAGTGACAGGATCTTAACTTCAGTAACCGACATCGTTGACCGTGAAGCAATAGATAGAGCCGTTGCAGATGTTATTCAGTGGTCGGGACAAATCGATTGCTTGATTTGTTCAGCTGGTCTTTATATTCAGGCCATGGTTGATGAGATGACAGATGAGCTATGGGATCGCCATATGAAAGTCAACCTTTATGGATCATTCTACTGTACCCGGGCGGTTGCTAAAGAGATGAAGAAAAGAAACTATGGCAAAATAATACACTTTTCCTCCATTGCTGGAGAACGCGGGTCTATTGCAAATTCTCATTATACCGCTACCAAAAGGGGATTGGAGGGTTTTAGTCGCAGTGTTGCCCTGGAACTGGCGCCATTTAATATCAATGTCAATTGTGTAGCCCCTGGTATTATCATGACGCCCATATTCAGCGGGAAGATTCTGGAGGAGAGGGGCGATGCATGGCTAAAGTCAACTCCTTTAGGACGGTTTGGACAGCCGATTGACATTGCCAATGGCATTATGTTCCTATGTTCGGAATATTCGAGTTTCATTACCGGATTTACTCTGGATATTAACGGCGGCATGTATATGCGTTAATAACTTAAATTCATAATTGGGGTTTTCTGTATCTACCGTAACTATTGCAATTAAGTTTATGAAGAACAAATTTATTTTTACTGTAAGCAATATTGTATTGGGATTATTGAAAATATTGGAGGCATATTAATGATAGTGCTTGTAGCTACTTTTAAAGCCAAAACAGGTTGTGAAATGGAGCTAGAAAATAAACTAAAAACCTTGGTCCAGCATGTGCAAGGAGAAAAGGATACCCTGGTTTATACTCTTCATAGAGGAATGGATGATATTAGCAAATTTCTAGTTTATGAAGTATACAAGGATAAAGAAGCGCGTGAGTTACACCGCAGCCAGCCTTATGTAAAAGAAATCTTAGGTTCTATAACAGACCTTGTCCAGGAGCCTCCAGCCATAAATCTTTTTGAAGATATATGTAGTATAGATGACAAAGTATAAGTTTTTCCTTGTAAACAAGCTCATTGTATGCGCCTAGTTTAGTTATATTTTATCGGAATGTTCCTGATATCCATTCCTTTTGCCAGACTTGTTAACCTGTCTAATCCTTTTTCTGGACCCAATTTATCGACAGAATTATGAAATGCATAGAAGAACGAAGCTACCAAAAACTATGGGACAAATGGTTATTCCAATTGTCCCATAGTTTTTGGCCTAAATTATAATATATGTCTTGGCAAAGCTGCCTGTAGGAAATTTAAGTATAAGGCGGGATTAATTCATATCGATCCCATACTTTTCCAATTTTCGGTATAGACTACTCCGAGATATATTTAAAGCTTTAGCCACATTCATTTTATTATTATTAAATTTCAACATATAAGTCCTTATCATCTCTTCCTCCATATTATCCTTAGTAATCGTATCTGCCCAAATTGATATCGGTTTTTTACCCCCCTCCCCTAAAATCTCTTTTGTTAAGAGATCCGGAGTAATAATGCCATTTCTGGTTAAGTTGATGGCGCGTTCAATATAATTACTCAGTTCTCTGACATTACCAGGCCAATCATAGTACATGAATAAATCCATAACCTCGGCATCAACTCGTTTTATTTTTTTCCCTAAGCGGTTGCTGAAACTCTGGACAAAATGATCGACCAATAGCGGAATATCTCCCCTTCTATGTCTTAATGGAGGTATGGATATTGATATTACACTAAGCCTGTAAAATATGTCTTGACGAAAGCTACGATTTCTAATTTCCTCTGACAAATCGCGGTTTGTAGCACTTATAAGGCGGATATTAACCGGGATGAATTCCCTCCCGCCAACACGCATTATTGTCTTTTCTTCCAAGACTCTCAATAGTGAGGCTTGAAGATCCATGGGCATTTCGCCAATTTCGTCCAAAAACAATGTTCCCTGATCGGCCAATTCGAATGCCCCAGGTTTCCCACCCTTACTAGCTCCGGTAAAGGCGCCTTCATTATAACCAAATAATTCGCTGGATATTAACTCTCTAGGAATAGCGGCACAATTAATGGCAAAAAATGGTTCACTTCTTCTACTGCTATAATTGTGGATGGCTTTGGCAAACAAGTCCTTCCCAACTCCACTCTCACCTAGCAATAAAACATTAGAATTATTTTCAGCCGCCATTTTAGCATGTTCTATGGCTTCTTTAAATGCGCTGTTTTCGCCGATAAGATTGTCAAAAGTTATATTTGATTTAGCCCCAATTATTTTGGTAACAACATGATGGAGCTCATGAAGAGTTATGACATTGCCTGATATGCTCTTGTCCTCATTTATTATGGGAGTACAATTCACAAGGAATTTCTTTTTACCACGCGTTGTATCAATATGCACTGTTTCGCCATAAACATGTTTGGCAGTTGTAATTAAATTGAAGAAATATTGATTATCCTTTGGTAATGCTTCCCAAATACTGCTATTAATGCAATCGCCTTTTAAATCTAACATCTTACAGGCTTGGGGGTTAATTAATGAAATGCGGCCTTCACTGTCTAAAGCCAATAAACCTTCCGCAATGGATTTCATAATTGCGCATTTAAGCATATTGGCATCTTTTACTTCATCGTATAAATTATTTAGGAATAACGACCGCTCAATAGAACGAGCTGCAGACACGACCATTCCAAGCGTGTGAGCATGAGCATTTTTGTAGGGTCCTGTTAAATCAAGCACCCCTATTATTGCGCCATTAGAGTCATGAATAGGTGCTGCTGAACAAGTTGATAAACAGGCGCATTTACAAAAATGCTCATATCCATAAATTTGACTAGCGGCGTCAGTAACCAAGACCATCGCTACTGCATTGGTGCCCATTATGTGCTCTGACCAATTCGATCCTTCTACAAAGTTGCTGTAGTCTGTAAAGTTCATTTCCGCCTGCTCGCCAATTCTCTTAAGAATGAAACCCTCATTATCGCTGATAGTAATGCAGAAGCCAGCATCCTTGGTAATAGAATGAAGGACATTCATATGTGGAATAGTTATAGAAAGAAGTTCTGAATTATGCTCTAATTTCTCTTCCAATTCTTTTTGGGATAAAATGATATCGTTTTTTTCCATATATCGATCAACGCCGTAAGCTTTACTACGCTCCCATGATAACTGTACCTCGGCAGGAATAAATAATTCTTCGGGATTGTGTTGGTTTTCATGGAGGTTCTGCCAGATTTCCATGATTTGTGCGGGACGCAATATTTTTGGATACATTATATTTCCTCCTCGGTAAGACCCTTAGTAACAACACAATTCATGGCTGAGAACACGATTATAAACCGATATGTTTCATTTTGATACACTTAGATATTACGATGAAGGATGCATCTATTCAATAACGTAATATTTGTAATTTAATCATTCCAATGAAATTTTGTCATAAAATAGGTTGTTTTACAAGAATTCCGGGCCGTTATTTCGGTTCAATTACATGGCGATAAAAAATTTGTAATAACCGAAAAAACAAAATGCAGCCAGAACAAACATTATCGTACCAACTACATTAATGATGAAATCATGAGCCTTCAGGCATTTTTTACACAGACCCGGTTTTGAGACCGGCTGGCTGCATTTTGAACAAACATGCTGATCATTCATAAAAAACCTCCTTAATATATTGATACAAAATATCTATGCAAATCTCATGCCTTCGCGAATAGTATTCTACAATATCGAATTGTATGGCTAGTATCAGTGATCAGCACCGGGTCGGTACCTTTGCGTGTCCCAAATCAGGACACACCTTTTCAAGCAAGGTGTTGTTACTACAGCAAGAACCGTTAGGATAAATAATAAAATTTTTAGTGCTTTAGTAGTCTCCAGCGTAGGCTTGAGACAGATGATGGAAAAAATAAATATGTGTATCGAAACAGGACGCCTCTAAGACGTCCTGTTTGTTTCATTATCGGTCTATTTCCTTAGAATTACCTATGTAACTGGCTCTGAGCACGGTGTATGACCCGCTGTGCTGCCGAATTATAGGAATCTGCAAAGTTTTATCCCGGAAAACTGTAATTGGCATATCTTTTGCGATATCTGTTGCAAATGCTGAATGGAGGCGTTTATATGCAGGGAAAAACTGTGCAAGAGATAAAAGTTGGGGATTCTGCACAATTTAGCAAGACCATTTCCGAATCGGATGTTTATTCGTTTGCAGGGGTTACGGGAGATATGAATCCAGTTCATATTAATGTCGAGTATGCTGGTGAAACCGTGTTTGGTAAACGGATTGCCCATGGCATACTGGCGATTGGCTTTATCTCCAACGTGTTGGGAACCCAATTGCCTGGACCCGGAGCTATATATCTAGAGCAGACTTGCAGATTCCTCAAGCCCGTTTTTATAGGGGACACGATCACCGCTACGGTAGAAGTGCTGGAGAAAGATGACGCCAAAAACCGGGTGCGGCTCCGCACCTATTGCACGAACCAAAGGAACGAAATAACTCTCGAAGGAGAGGCGTTGATGATGCCACGCAAGCAAAGCAAACTGGAAACCCAACGCGAATCGCTGTCGCCAGGCCTGGCTGGCTAAACCGCGCATCTGTAGCCATTTATTTATATTGTTCAGGAAGGAGGTGTTAACAATAATGGTATATCAGTACGAAAACCTAATTTGTTCTCTGGAAAACTACGTTATGTTAATTGAAATCAACCGTCCTGCAGTGTTAAATGCACTCAATTCTGCTGTTTTTAATGATCTATACTCAGTATTTCAGCAGATGAGAGAGGATGATGCTGTAAGGGTGGTTATTCTTACCGGTAGCGGAAACAAATCTTTTGCAGCCGGTTCAGATGTAACTGAAATGTCTGCCTGTAATTTGCTAGAAGGGCGAAAATTCGCTCTCGGTGTCTACCGCGCGCAACAGGCCATAGCCTTATTTCCCAAGCCTACCATCGCCGCCATTAACGGTTTCGCTTTTGGCGGAGGGCTTGAGGTAGCAATGTGCTGCGACATACGCCTTGCGTCCGAAAAAGCCAAAATGGCCAATCCTGAGATTAATGTAGGGATTATTCCGGGGGGGGGCGGTACTCAACGGTTAGCCCGGTTAGTAGGAGCTGGAAGGGCCAAGGAGATCATCTTCACCTGTCAGACTATAGATGCGGCAACAGCCTATAGAATCGGTTTAGTCAATCATGTCTTTCCGCCCGAACAACTCATTGACGAAGCAAGGAAAATGGCGAATACGATTGCCAGCAAATCACCTGTATTAGAGGCTTTAGCCAAACAGGCCATCAATATAGGGCAAGATCTCGACCTTGAAAATGCACTCAAAATGGAGGTCGAGTTATTTGCCCAATGTTTTGGAACGGAAGACGGCAAAGAAGGTCTGCTGGCATTCGTCGAAAAGAGGCAACCCAATATCACAGGGAGATAATAATTGATTGAAAGGTGGGACCAATTCATGGAAGTAAACACAATTGCTGTTATAGGAGCAGGAGCCATGGGCAATGGTGTAGCCCAGGTAAGTGCTGTAGCAGGGTACACCGTGGTTTTGAACGATATCTCAGAAGAGGCTCTTAAGAGAGCTATGGCTACCATTGAGAAGAACCTCAATAAGCTGGCCAGCAAAGGCAAAATTGCCGAAGCCGATGTAAGTTCTGCGATTTCCAGGATTACTGTTACTACTGATCTGGCAGAGGCATGCAAAGATGCCGATCTGCTGGTGGAATGTGTATTCGAAAACCTGGAGCTTAAGAAGAAAATGTTCGCAGAATTTGAAAGGCTCTGCAAGCCGGAAGCCATACTGGGAACTAACACCTCGGCTATCCCGGTTACCGAAATTGCCAGCGCTACCACTCGGGGAGACAAGGTCATCGGTATTCACTTCATGAACCCGGTGCCGCTAATGAAAGGCGTGGAAGTCATTAGAGGCCAGCTAACTTCTGAGGAGACCATGCAAGCTACCTTGGACTATATTAAGAAGATTGGTAAGGAATCAGCCATAGCTGTAGATTTTGCCGGGTTTATCGTCAGCAGGCTGCTGGATGTTCTCATGAATGAAGCCGTTAAACTGGTACAAGAAGGCAACTCCCCCGAAGATATCGACAAAGCCATGCGGCTCTGTGCCGGGCATCCTATGGGACCCTGCACGTTGCTGGATTTGGTAGGAGCTGAAATTGCCATGCACGGAATGGAAACTATGGAAAGAGATTTTGGTGACCGCTACAAACCGCATCCATTACTTAAAAAACGCGTTTTGGCTGGTCTCTTAGGTCAGAAGTCCGGAAAGGGCTTTTACGATTACGAAAAATAATGTTAATAATAGCCCGTGAAAGGAGGTTATAGCTTGAGAAGCAATACGGAATTATTCGATTTATCAGGTCAAGTAGCAATAGTAACCGGTGGGGCAGCCGGCATTGGTGTTCAAATGGCGTATGCACTAGGCGAAGCCGGCGCCAATCTGGTTGTTGCGGCTAGAAACCTTGAACGATGCCAAGAAATGGCTCAAAAGATGGAGAAGGATTTGGGGGTAAAAGTATTACCGGCCAGAGCTGACGTTAAAAATACTGATGAAATCGATGCTTTATACGATTTAGTAATGAAAGAATTTGGCCGGGTAGACATTTTGGTTAATAATTCCGGAGCAACCTGGGGGGCGCCATCGCTAGAGTTTCCTCTGGATGCCTGGAGAAAAGTAATTGACACCAATTTGACGGGTTCCTGGTACATGGCCCAAAAGGCGGGCCAGATTATGGCTAAACAGAATTATGGCAGAATTATCAATCTGGCTTCATTGGCCGCTTTTGTTGGAGCTCCCGCAGAAATCATGGATACGGTAGCCTATCAGGCCAGCAAGGCTGCTATTGCCGGATTGACCAAGGATCTTGCTGTGAAATGGGCTAAGCACAATATTACCGTTAATGCTATTGCCCCGGGATGGTTCCCGAGCAAAATGACCGCCGGGACGCTTGATAAAAGTGAAGAATTAATGTTGCAATATATTCCTGTTAAGCGTTTTGGCGCGGATGATGAGTTGAAAACCGTTACCTTGTTCTTGGCAGCTCCCGGCTCCGGGTATTGCACTGGTGTAATATTGAGTGTTGACGGTGGCTGGGTTGCCCAATAAGTGAAATGAAAGGAGCAATCGATATGGCATTCAAAAAAAGCAAAGATGACATAGTTGTAATCAGTGCGGCCAGAACCCCGTTTGGCAAATTCGGCGGCTCGATGAAGGATATTGATATCTACGATCTGGGTGCTATTGCCATGAAAAATGTTCTGGAGAAAATCGGCATGGCCCCTGAAGTCATAGACGAAGTCTGGTGGGGCTGCGGCGATACCACCAACTGCAAAGATCCCTATACCCCGGTGGTTGCTAGACAAAGTATGCTGAAAGCCGGCATCCCCCCTGAAGTACCTTCGCTGTATTATGATCAGGCTTGTACTACCGGTATGACTACCGTTAAATACGGCAGCCGCAGTATCAAACTGGGAGAAGCTAATGTGGTCATGACCGGTGGAGCTACCAGTTTCAGCACCGTTCCATTCCTGCTTCGTAATTTAAGATGGGAAGGCAAACGGCACAGTTCTTTCCTGGTTGAAGACCCCATTATTCCCTTGGGATACAAAGACTACGCACCAGTGGCTGTTGATTCAGGTAATGTTGCGATTGAATACGGTGTATCCAGAGAAGAACAGGACGAGTTGGCTTTTGCCAGCCATCAAAGATATGGCAAGGCGTGGGAGCGTGGTTTCTTCAAAAACGAGATGGTTCCTCTTGAAATAACTAAAAAAGATAGAAAAGGCAATGTTATCTCCAGCAAGGTTTTGGATAAAGACGAACAGTATCGGCCTGATATAAGCATGGAGGAACTCGCCCGGCTGAAGCCCATTTTCAATAATCCGACCTGCACCGCAGGCAATGCACCGGGAATGAACGATGGAGCAACCGCCCAAATTATCACTACCCGTGAAAATGCTGAAAAACTGGGGTACGAACCACTCTATACCGTTGTAGCTACTTCGGCCATCGCCTTACAGCCTAGAATTATGCCGGTTTCCCCGGCTTTCGCGATCAAGAAATGTCTGGACGATGCCAATTTGACCATTGATGATATGAAGTTTATTGAAATCAACGAAGCATTCGCCTGTGTACCGCTGGTAGCCCTTAAACTGCTGTCAAATGATCGCTTTTTGAAGAGCGATTACTGGGAAATGGTCAAGGAAGTTTCTTCCCAACCGATTCTTGACAATGATGACAGCAAATACCAGGCATTGAAAAATATACTCAATGTAAACGGGAGTGCTATATCGGTCGGGCATCCCAATACATCCAGCGGCGCGCGTATTATGATGACTGCCGCTTATAACCTCAAGGAAAATGGCGGCGGATTCGCCACATGCGCTATATGTGGAGGTTTAACCCAGGGTGGGGGAGCCGTCATCTGGGTGGAATAACTTTAGCTACGCAGCCCTCTTAATCCCCTTCTTCAAATATAAGCAGGGGGTCATTCGGACCCCCTGCACCCCTAACCTAAAAGCAAGGAGGTATTGGCAAATTGGACAAGAAGAAAATTCTGGAAGGCATCAGAGTCGTAGACCTCACTAGAGTTTATACCGGCCCATTCTGTAGTCAGATACTGGCTGATATGGGTGCAGAAATAGTAAAAGTTGAGGATGACGGTCCAAACAGCAACGAAAGAAGTTGGCCGCCATTCGCTCCCGGGACTGAAGAATCCACCTATTTTATTGGCTTAAACCGTGGCAAGAAAAGCATAGAACTGAATCTCAAAGAAGATAAGGCCCGGGAAGTATTCTATAAACTGGTTGAGAGTGCCGACATCGTTATGGAAAATTTCGCTCCCGGTGTTGCGGACAAATTGATGGTCGGTTATGAAGCCTGCAAAAAAATAAAACCCGATATCATTTACCTCTCCATTTCTGCCTTTGGACAGTATGGGCCGTTAAGCAAGCTGCCTGGTTACGATATGCTTGCCCAGGCTATGGGGGGAATGATGAGTATAACCGGATTTCCGGACACGCCACTGAGAGTAGGTTCGTCTCTGGGAGATGCTATTGCCGGGCTTTATGGCGCTATAGGAATCTTAGGCGCTCTGAATTACAGAAAAAACACCGGAGAAGGGCAGCACATCGACGTTGCTCTGGTTGACAGCATATTCACGGTATTGGAAAACAATGTACCTGCCTACACAATAACCGGAAGGCCTACTAAGAGACAGGGGAGCAGACATCCCGATGGCGGACCATACGACACTTATAAATGCAAGGACGGATTTGTCTGTGTAGTTGCCTCCAATGAAAAACTATGGGGAAGCATGTGCAAGATAATGGGAATGCCCGAATTAGCCGCCGATCCGAAGTTCGACAGCAATGTCACCAGAATGGAGAATATTGAGGAAATGACAGATATAATCAACAACTGGATGGGCAACTATGCGGTTGATGAGGTTGTATCTATGCTGCGCGAAGCTCGCGTTGCAGTAGCCCCGATCCTTGAAGTACCACAGATCTGTGCAAGTGATAATACCGCGGCACGCCATATGTTAATTGAATATGATCACGCCACGGCAGGTAAGGTTAAAGTACCTGGCAATCCTATTAAGTTTGGCGCTTATGAAGCTTTGGCTGAACTGCCGCCCCCTTTTAAAGGGCAACATACCCCGGAGGTCTTAAGAGAACTGGGCTATAGCCAGAGTGACATTGATAATCTTTTATCCGCTGGTGTAATCGGCGATGGTTTCATAACTAGAGCGAAAAAGAATTAATACAAGCGTTTTGGCGTTGCGTACTTTGAAAAAAGTACCAAGGGGAGGTTTACAAAGAATGGCCGAAAAATTCGCAAGCAGAAGGAATATTGATTTTTTGATCAACGAGGTCTTTAATGTTGTGTCATTAAATCGTTTTCCCTATTTCGAAGATCACGATGAAGAAACCTTCAAAATGATCCTGGACACTGCCATGAATATCAGTACAGACCTGATGTTCCCTTATTTCAAAGAAATGGATACCAATACCCCTTACTGGGAAGACGGCAAGGTACATGTCCATAAAGCTATCGTACCATTCCTTAAAGAAATGGGTGAGGGTGGTTGGATTCAATGCGAGAAGCCTTATGACATCGGCGGGCAACAACTGCCTCTGACCATAAAGGAGCTGGCTTATTTCCTATTCGGAGCAGCAAATTATTCAATGCATGTATATCCGATGCTTACTGCCGGTGCAGCCAATCTGATTTATCAGTACGGCGCCCAAGAAATGCAAGACATGTATCTGGAAAAAATGTACTCCGGCAAATGGCAAGGCACGATGGCACTGACTGAACCCGATATCGGCAGCTCTCTGGGCGATCTTACCACAACCGCAGAGCCAACCGATCAGGGGTACTACATGATAAAGGGGCAAAAGATTTTTATCTCTGCCGGCAACAGTGATATCACAGAAAACGTTGTTCACTTATTGATTGCCAGATTAAAAGACGGCCCGCTGGGTGTACCGGGAATTTCGTTATTTATTGTTCCGGAAAAGCGCATTAATGAGAATGGCGAGCTTGAAGACAATGACGTACAATGCGGCGGAATCGAGCATAAGCTCGGTTACCGGGGTTCTCCGATCTGTCAGCTTACTTTCGGTGAAGAGAAAAACTGTCGGGGCTGGCTGGTTGGTGAACTGGGTAAAGGCCTGGCGCAGATGTTCAAAATGATGAATGAAGAAAGAATTAATATTGGCATCGGCGCAATCAGTAAAATTTCAGCGGCATACTACGCGGCATTAGAATATGCTCAGCAGCGAAAACAGGGCAGAAAACCCGACCAGAAAGACCCTGCTACACCCATGGTGGAGCTTATCGAACATGCTGATATTAAAAGAATGCTTCTGTTCCAGAAGGCTGTAATGGAAGGATCACTGGCTCTAGCCCTGCAGCTGTCTTTGTATCAGGATCTGGCCATGGTTGGGCAAGACCCCGAAGAAAATGAAATGCTGGTGGACTTCCTGATTCCCATTCTTAAAACCTATCCGTCTGAAATGGGTATTCTGGCCACCAGTGCAGCCATTCAGATTCATGGCGGTTATGGCTACTGCGGGGATTTTCCGGTAGAACAGTACTACAGAGACATTCGCATCGATCCCATTCATGAAGGCACCACCGGTATTCAAGGCCAGGATATCCTGGGCCGTAAAGTAAGCATGAAAAAGGGAAAAGCATTCGAGTTATACATCAACGAGGTTGAAAAAGCCATAGCAGAAGCCAAGGCCTATCCGGAACTGGAAAAGCAGGTTGAGGCCCTGGAAAGTGCCATGGGGCTGATGAAAGACCTTACCGCAGAGTTGCTGGCAAAAAAAGCGCAAATTTCCAATGAGGCTTTTTTGGCTGATTCTGTGCTTTATTTGGACTTCATGAGCCAGATTGCCGTCGCCTGGCAGTGGCTGAAATTGATGACTGTTTCTGTAACTGCCTTAAAAGGCCAGCCCACCGATCAAGATAGGGTCTTCTATCAAGGGAAAATCTATGCCGGTCGTTATTTCTTTGACTATGAGCTCACTAAGATTGACAGCCTGGCCATCAGACTACGGTCAGATGACAAAGTGACGGTAGAAATCACAAAAGAATTTTTCGAGGATTAGTAACTTTCTAAAATTAGCCTGGCTGATGATTATTGAAGATATATAAGCTTGATTGTTGGTATGGCCGGCTAGTATTTGTGGCTTAGTAAACGGGTCGGGGTATGCCGAATGTTCGGTCAGGGAGTGAATATGACTTAAAGCAGTCGGCATACCTCTAAGACAGAATGGCAGCAAGGAGTGACTTCATGTACCAAATAATAGACAAACAAATTCTGGCGCCTGCAATCAAACAATTCATCGTTTGTGCTCCTGATATCGCGAAAAAGGCACAGCCAGGACAGTTCATTATTCTTAGAATCGATGATATTGGAGAGAGAATACCGCTAACAATTGCTGATTTTGATAGGCAGAGCGGGACAATAACACTGATATTCCAAGAAGTGGGCAGAACCACTTATGAGATGGGTAAACTCGATGCAGGCGATTACATTTTGGATTTGGTTGGTCCGCTGGGGAAGGCATCAGAAATAGAACCTTATGGCCATGTGGTTTGTATTGGCGGCGGTGTTGGAGTGGCTCCAGTATATCCCATCACCAGGGCACTAAAACAGGCGGGAAATCGAGTGACCTCCATCATTGGCGCTCGAAGTAAAGAGCATTTAATCCTCAAAGATGAAATGGCAGCAGTGAGTGATGAGTTATTTGTAGCTACAGACGATGGCAGCGAGGGGCAGAAAGGCTTCGTGAGTGATGTTCTTGCGCAAGTTATCCGCCAAAGTGACAGTATCGATTTAGTGGTTGCAATCGGACCGTTGCCCATGATGAAGGCTGTTTCAGCCGTTACCAAACCATTCGAGATTCATACCACCGTAAGCCTTAATCCTATTATGGTTGATGGTACTGGAATGTGTGGAGCCTGCAGGGTGAGTGTCGGAGATGAGACCAAATTTGCTTGTGTTGACGGGCCTGAGTTTGATGGCCATCTGGTAGATTGGCAGCTGGCACAACAGAGAGCCCGGATGTTCACCAATGAAGAGGGCATTGCTATGAAAGGTTTTTGTGCAGGGGGTGAATGTCAATGTCAGAAGTAAAAGCAGCTAAAACAATTCCTGCCCGCGAGGAAATGCCTGTTCAAAGTCCTGTATTAAGGATATGTAACTTTGATGAAGTTGCTTTGGGGTACAGTGAAGAGCAAGCATTGATTGAGGCATCCAGGTGTTTGAAATGCAAGAAACCCAAATGTGTCGAGAGCTGCCCAGTTGAGGTTGATATTCCGGCATTCATAGGACTTTTGGAAAAGAAAGAATACCAACAGGCCATAAACAAAATAAAGGAGAAGAACAATCTCCCCGCTATTTGCGGTCGAGTTTGTCCACAGGAAAGCCAATGTGAAAAGACCTGTATCCTGGGAAAGAAAATGGAACCGGTAGCTGTCGGAAGATTGGAACGTTTTTTGGCCGATTGGGATTTAAGATATGGGAAAAAGTCTATTCCTATAATAAAGCAGTCGGGAAAAAGGATTGCTATTGTTGGGTCAGGTCCCGCAGGTCTTACCGCAGCGGCAGATTTGGCCTTGATGGGACACCAGGTAACGGTATTTGAGGCTCTACATACTGCCGGGGGAGTCTTGGTATATGGCATACCGGAATTCAGACTGCCCAAAGCCATCGTGCAGAAGGAGATAGAAAGCATTCAGAAGCTGGGTGTTGAAATAAAAAACAACATGGTGGTCGGAAAAGTGAATACTGTGGATGAATTGCTCGCCCAGGGCTATGATGCTGTATTTATCGGAACTGGAGCAGGATTACCGTATTTTATGGATATACCGGGTGAGAATTTAAATGGCGTCTATTCAGCCAATGAATTCTTAACCAGGACGAATCTGATGAAAGCTTATCTTTTTGATGAGTTTTTGACCCCCATTAGAATTGGAAAAAGAGTGGCAGTAATCGGTGGCGGCAATGTAGCCATGGATAGTGCCAGAACCGCCTTGCGTCTTGGGGCCGAGGAATCTTATATAGTATACCGCCGGTCCATGAATGAACTGCCGGCACGAAAAGAAGAAGCGGAACACGCCCAAGAGGAAGGCGTAAGGTTTAAATTGCTCAGCAGCCCTATAGAGATAAAAGGCGATGATAATGGATGGGTCAAGAGTATTGTCTGCCAGAAGTACCAGTTGGGGGAACCCGATGCCAGCGGTCGGAGAAGCCCGGTTCCTATACCTGGAGAGACCGAAGAGATAGAAGTGGATACCGTGATTATGTCTATTGGCCAGGGGCCCAACCCGCTGGTACCGCATACTACTCCAGACCTGCAAACCAATAAGCATGGAAATATCGTAGCTGATGAAAAAACCGGGCAAACCAACAAAAAGGGAGTCTTTGCCGGCGGCGACATCGTAACCGGTGCGGCAACCGTAATATTGGCAATGGGAGCCGGGAAAAATGCAGCCAAGGCAATTAATGAGTATCTGATATAAGCATAATTAAAAATAGCAGTTGAGTTTGAGGACTACCCCGGCACCTTTAGGTTTGGTTCGCTGTGCCAACATGGTAATCTCTAATTCATGATTACAACTAACATTCCCTCACTTAAGGCGAAGATATACTGGTTTACAGTATTCTTCGCCACCTTCCTAATTGAGAGTGCCTTATTACCAGAAAATATTGTAAATGGAGAATCTATATTGTCATATAACTTTTTTTTAGCAGGATTTGCAATTTTGTTCTTATCAACGGTGTTTGTGCCTTTAACAATCATATCCATAACCTGGGCTATCAGAATCTTATATCCGTCATTCCCCAAAAGTATGCCGGGAAAGCATGAGCTGATGTTCTAAAACTCAGAAATCTGATGCTGAGAACAACATACTCATGGCTCTGCCATAAACATAGACTGCGCTTCGGCCTTCATCCCATTCAATCTCCGTATAGGTAATATACTTCAGCTTACTCCTATAAATAAAGCTTTGTAAGATTCTTTAGAGAAAGCAAATATGCTGTGTCGGCTTTCATAAATACAGCAGGCTAATCTATATATACTTACATTTCCCCGAATCAAGACCACAACCTCCGGCAAATGCACCAGATAAACGAATCACAGCAAATGTGTCCGGGAATGAGACACTATGATCAGCCCCCAATTGTATCATTTTTATACCATATAAAATGCCTGTGCAGTTTTTCAAATAATAATTTCCCAGAGCGCATACAAAAAATGGCTTCCTTTCTTCGATAATGCCCGATATTTGGAGAACGAAAAGTGATTGGTACTTCTCTGAAATAGCTTGAGTGCATGGCACAGTTATTGCTTGATTTAATCAATAGATGAAAGGGCGATGCATATGCAGCCATGAGAGTAGCTTCTAATGATGCCTTTGAGAAGAGGTTGGAAGCTATCAAAAGAATAGCCGGGAGGTGGAGTGAAAAAAGAAAAAATAAGGTCAATAGCGGGACCGAATGTATTAAGGAGGTATTTATTTGAGTAAAGAACGGTATGTGCCATTACCGGACAAGGATGCCCCACTTAACGGCCAAATGATCCTGATATGGGTATTTGCCTGGTTGGCCTTAGTATTGGATGTATTGGATTGGCAATTGGTGTCAGTATCGGCTACAGCTATCAGCAAAGAATTTGGTATACCATCTTCGATGATGGGATTTATTCTAGGCGCCCCTTTGTTAGGCGCGGGGGTAGGCGGACTCATTTCAGGGGTACTGTCTGACAAGTTTGGTCGAGTTAGAGTCATGTTTTGGTGTCTGGTCTGGTATTCGTTGTTTACGATCGCTTTCGCTTATGCTAATAATGCGACGACAATGTTGATTCTGAGATTCTTGGTAGGCTTAGGCTTAGGAGCTCAATGGGGTGTTGGAAACACTTTAGTTGCGGAATGCTTGCCTTCGCGAATCAGGATTATGTGTTCGGCTGTAATCCAGACCGGGTTCGCCTTTGGGCCTATGTTGGCCGCTTTCCTGGCCAGGACCATGCTGCCCGCCTATGGCTGGAGGCCTTTATTCTATGTTGGCGCCCTTGGATTAGTAGTAGCAATTCTTGCCAAAATGCTGATTCCTGAACCCGAGGCTTGGGTCAAGACTAGAGACCAGGCCAAAGACAGCGGTCTGCAGATGGGCAGTGTCAGTAAACTGTTCAGCACGGAGATATACGCTTTTACTGGAACAACGATCAGACGAAATACCCTGGGCGCCTTTTTCATGGTGTTATTCACATTGCTGGCATACTGGAGCGCAATGAGTTGGATTCCGAGCTGGCTCGCTACTGATAAACATATGGATATAGTAAAATCAATGAATTATATGATGTTTTTAAATATCGGTGGCATATTTGGTTATATATTATTTGCCTTCATTGCCGACCGCTGGGGGAGAAAGAAACCAGCTTACGTTGCCCTGGCCGCTTCCTTTGTAGCCGTAATGATTTTTGTAAGTATTGATAACAACAACACCCTGTTATGGTACGCCCCGGTATACTCGTTTATAACTTATCCAATCTTCGGCCTGTTCGGAGGTTATATGGCTGAGCTATTCCCCACTGAGGTTAGGGCAACAGGGGTTAACACTATTTATAATCTGGCGCGTATGACCAGTTTCTGGGGGCCGGCGATGTTAGGTGCAGTTGCGGCCGCAACTTCTTTCTCAGTTGCAATTGGAGCAAGTGCAGTCCTGTACGTAGCTGCTATAATTCCTTTGGCCTTCCTGCCTGAGACTATTAAGCGGACAAGTGCTATTCCATCTCAAAAACAGGCTGCATAAATAGTCGGTTAAACAATGGGGATCTATGGGCAGGCATGCATGGAATGGCGGGATACTACCGTCAACAAGAGCTAAAATGCAGTTGTTTGGACACTGGACCAGAAGATCGCCCGGGTAATTAGCCAATATTTTGAAGTATATTCAATTTACTTCGAAAATTGCATATCTAAACTCCTCTTCCATGAGCTGTTGAATTAAATTTCAACAGCTAATTTTTTCAATAAAATAAGGGTGTTTGGTGCAGAATGCAGCGAAATGTCCGAGGCAAGGGTTCGAGCCCCCCGACCTGCTTCAGTGAAAAACAACAACTTATGATCAATTAAATTATTTCCCGGGAAATAATTACATGTTTCGCACCCCGGATATACAAATGCTGTCGAGCTAATCCCGGGCTCGAGAGCAAACCGGTATGCGTCCTTTGGAGAGGTGGCGCCCGGTCCAGGCCAGGAGCAGGATCAAAGCGAGAATCAATATGGTTGACTTAATATCCCGGTTGCGCAACAGTGAGATGCCCAAACCCGTATAAAGGACGGCAGTAGGAATTTTCCCCAGGGCTGAGGAGAAAAAGAAACTCCAGAAGGGGACTTTGCCGATCCCTGCTACCACATTGATTACCGGGGTAGGGAAAACAGGAATGATGCGCGCCAATAAAATGCCCCAGAAAGCCAGCTCTTGGTCGAAATGGTTCACATCATAGCCCCAGCGGGATAGTATTTTCTGGCGAGCCCAGTTGCCTCCTGCCCAACGCGACAGCATGTAGGCCAGGCAGGCGCCCAGCAAGGCCCCTGACCAGGACAAAAAGAAGCCCAGTTTAAAACCGAACAACAAACCGCAGGCGCTGGCCAGTATCACATAGGGAAATACCGGTAAGGCCGCTTGTATGACAAAAAGTCCAAAGGCAGCCAGAGGGGCCAATATGCCAAAGGACTGCACATAAGTGATTACCATGCTGATGCTCACATTGCCTAAACCATAACCCATAGATCATCACATCCCCTGCTCATAGTAAGACGCCGTCAAACGGCGGTATTTACAAATATTCATAGAATAGTAATTTGGTGCATAATGAGGATATACATTGGATATACCCTATACCGGGTAGGTTGTAAAGAGGAATCTTCCCGTCTGTTTCGACAGGTTTCAACCAGCTGACCGCAGCCATAAATTGGCTGTAGTAACAATAGTTGTCCATATCCGTGCAAGTCCTGTTATAATTAGGGTGCAAAAGGGATTAAAGGCGGAGCAAAGAAGCATGGTGCCAAGCCTCCTGACATTTAATACGGTTGACTATCTGCTGCTGCTCATTCTGGTTTTGTGCGCCCTGACTGGATTGAGGCAGGGATTTGTCATGACCGTGGGCAGTGTTATAACATTCGTTGCCAGCATCGTACTGGCGGTCTTTTATTATGATGACCTCTCCATCTATATGGAACGCAGTGTCGGAATCGTCTCCAAGCTGGACCATTTCCTGAGTGAGCATGCCCCTCTGCAGGCTCTGGGGATTCCCTACAGCTTTCTGGTAAAAGGCTATACCATCGAGGAAGCCTTGCATAGTCTGGCCAACTGGTTGGTTCGCCTGGCTTGTTTTTTAGTCATCGCCTTGACCAGCCGGCAGTTGATCTGGCTCAGTTTGGGCTGGTTCGAAAACTTAATCAACGTTGGCCCGGGATCGACTTTGAATCGGCTCCTGGGTACGGTTTTGGCCGTGTTGCAGGGGGCGATCGTCTTGACGGTTTTAATCTGCTTCGCCTTACCGGTGCTTCAGACTGTTGCCCAAATGGGGGTTGATGGCGCCGGAGTCCTGCTGTCCAGCCTGAACCAATCGGTTTTGGTCAGCTGGATGACGGAAGCCTACCGCTGGGGGCAGGCAGCCCTGGGGATATAAGTATAAGAATAAGCCTGTATTAAGACAATAGAGATATAAATTGTGTTAATTTAAGGGAGGATCAGCATTGATAGAAAAACGCAACAACCGTCCCAATGTCTGGGACAGGGGTGACGGAAAACAGCATGCCGCCATTCACGACTTTAGCCGGGGCTATGTGGATTTTCTCAATCAGGCCAAAACCGAGCGTGAAGCCATAGACTATGTGCTGCAGAAGGCACAGGAGCAAGGGTTTATGTCCCTCGAAGCTCAGAATTCAGTCAAATCCGGGGATAAGCTATTTGTCAATCAGAAGGGCAAATTATGCGCCCTGATTATGGTGGGCCAAAACATGGCAGATGGCTTCAACCTGGTGGTTTCTCATGTAGACACCCCCCGCTTGGATCTTAAACCGCGCCCGCTTTATGAAGCGGATAATATGGCTTTGCTTAAGACCCACTATTATGGGGGAATTAAGAAATATCAATGGCCGGCCATTCCACTGGCCCTGCACGGAGTGGTGGTCAAGAAAAACGGAGAGCGTATTAAGGTGTGTATCGGGGAGAAGGAGGATGACGCGGTTCTGGCCATTACGGATCTTCTGCCTCATTTAGCCAAAGACCAGATGGAGAAGAAAATGAACGAGGGCATCAAAGGGGAGGACCTCAATATCGTGGTCGGTTCCTGCCCGGTGCAGGATCTCAAGGAGGATGCCTTTAAGCAGCACATACTGAACCTTCTGCAGCAGCAGTACGGTATAGAAGAAGACGACTTCACCAGCGCGGAATTGCAGGCTGTACCGGCTTTCAAGGCCAGGGAAGTAGGGCTGGATCGCAGTATGATCGGTGCTTACGGCCAGGATGACCGGGTTAGCGCGTATACCGCCTTAGAGGCGGTCTTGAACATGAAACAGCCGGCCCGAACCGCAGTGTGCTTGTTTGCCGACAAAGAAGAAATTGGCAGTACCGGCAACACCGGTTTACAGTCCCTGGCTCTGGAGAACATTACCGCCGAGCTGCTCTCCAAGGCTGGTTTAACTGATTATTATCAGGTGCGTAAAACCCTGGCCAAGAGTTACGCCCTGTCAGCAGATGTCAATGCCGCTGTAGATCCTACCTTCCCCGACGTTTTCGAAAAGATGAACTGCAGTTTTGTGTCTGCCGGAGTAGTTTTAACCAAATACACCGGCTCCCGGGGTAAAGCCGATTCCAATGACGCCAACCCCGAGTTTGTTGCCGCCATCAGGCGTCTGTTCGACGAGGAAAACGTAGTGTGGCAGGTTGGAGAACTGGGCAAGGTGGACATCGGAGGAGGAGGCACCGTAGCTCAATACCTGGCCCGTTACGGTATGGAAGTAGTGGATTGCGGAGTGGCCGTTTTGAGCATGCATTCACCCTTTGAGATAGTTAGTAAAGCCGATGTATACATGGCTTACCGCGCCTACCAGGCGTTTATGGAAAAAATGTCCTGAAAAGCGGATACCTTAAGAGGGGAGGGCTGGCAGTGGAAAAACGCAGATTAACCCAAATGGTCAGGGCTGCCGGGTGAGCTGCTAAAATAGGTCCGGGGACCTTGGAAAAGCTTTTACAAGACATCCCGGTTACGGTGCAGGAAAATATTCTGGTCGGGATGGAAACGCGCGATGACGCAGCTGTGTACCGCCTTGACCGTGATAAAGCCCTGGTTCAAACTGTGGACTTCTTTACCCCCATGGTGGATGATGCTTACCTGTTTGGGCAGATCGCAGCCACCAACGCTTTAAACGACATCTATGCCATGGGCGGTCAGCCGCTCCTGGCCTTGAATATTGTATGCTATCCGACCTGCGAAGATCTCCACACCCTGGGGCAGATCCTGGAGGGAGGCCTGGATAAGGTTAAAGAGGCCGGGGCTTTCCTGCTGGGAGGCCACAGCGTAGATGACAATGAGCCCAAATACGGCTTAGCGGTTACCGGACTGGTCAACCCCGAGCGGCTATTGACCAATGCCGGGGCCAGACCCGGAGACAGGATATACATCACCAAGCCGATCGGCAACGGTATTATAGCCACGGCCATAAAAGCGGAAATGGTTTCGCCGCAAGCGTATGACGAAGCTATATACTGGATGACCATGCTCAATAAGGAGAGCAGCGAGATAGCCGCGGAGATGGGGGTCAATGCGGCCACCGATGTCACCGGTTTCGGTTTGTTGGGGCATCTTGCTGAGATGGCTCAAGCCAGTCGGGTCACGGTGCAGTTGCATGCTGGGGCGGTGCCGCTCATAAGCGGTGCCTGGGACGGTGCTTCCATGGGCTTAATACCGGGCGGAACTTACAACAACCGCACTTACCTGGAAGAAAGAATTAGTGTAGATCCCGGGCTCAATCCGATCTGGCTGGATTTGCTGTACACTCCCGAAACCGCGGGAGGACTGCTTCTGGCAGTCAGTGCCGGGCAAGCCTCGATTCTGGAAGAAGCTATGCAAAAACGACAGATTTTTTGTGCACTTATCGGTAAGGCGGTAGAAGCCTGCTCTTACTCCATAGAAGTGATGGCCTGAAGGGCGGGGGAGGGGAAAACCATGCAGCGCAAAGAATTCAAAATCGGCGATGTGGTCAGGATGAAAAAAAAACATCCCTGCGGCAGCTTTAACTGGGAGGTTACCCGGATGGGAGCCGACATCAAAATAAAGTGCGTGGGTTGCGGCCGACTGGTGATGATTCCGCGGATGGAATTTGAAAAACGCATGATCAAAGTAGAGACCTCGGCTGAAAGTCAATAGCACTTATTTCCTGCTCAGCATAGAATATACTATATCATTCTATGGCTATAAGGGGGGTAAGAAGTGGAGGGTACAAGCAAAGATAAAATGCCCTTTCAAGTCGGGGACCTGGTAAGTGTAAAAAACATGCCCCGGGAAGAACGCTTCTGTATCATCGGATTTAAGAGCAGCCCGGAAGGGCAGCCTGTGGCTATACTGAAAGCGCTGTTTAATGATACCTTTATTACCGAGAAACCCGTATCCGAATTGCACAGCCTGTTGATAAGAGGGGTTTTATAATAAAACCTTTCCAGTATCTTGCATGCTGGGGTAAAATACTGTTATAATAATTTGAAGTCCCTGCTCCGGTTAAAAACCGGAGCCTTTACTCGTATTAGCACGAGTTAGTCCATAGGGAGGAGGTGTAACGATGCGCACGTATGAGATGTTGTTCTTGCTAAAACCCGATTTGTCTGAAGAGGCCATTGCCGAATCCAAGGAAAGACTGCGTACCATCATCGCAGATTTCGGCGGAGAGTTCGTCAACGAGGCCGAAGGCTGGGGCAAAAAACGGCTGGCGTACGCTATTGAAGATTATCATGAAGGAATTTATTCCTTATGGTACTTCAAAGGCCAGCCCGATACTGTTTCAGAATTGGACAGGGTTATCAAAATATCGGACAATTTCCTGCGCCACATCATCATCCGCCAGGATGAGAACTAACTAAAATTCAGGTGGGAGGGAATTTTGTGTTGAACCGAGTGGTTTTAATTGGTCGCCTGACCCGCGACCCCGAACTGCGTTATACCCCGAATGGGGCTGCAGTTGTCAGTTTCACCATAGCTGTCGACCGTAAGTTCAATCGCAACGAAGCCGACTTCATTCCCATTGTGGCATGGAATAAACTTGCTGAAAATTGCGCCAATTACCTGGGCAAAGGCAGGCTGGTGGCAGTGGAGGGCAGGCTGCAGGTACGCAGCTATGAAACCCAGGATGGTCAAAAACGCTGGGCAACCGACGTAGTCGCTGATGAGGTTAAATTCCTCGACAAAGGCGGGTCGTCAGCCAGTGCGCCTGGTTCAGCAGCAGCACATACCTCCTCTGGCCAGGATGGCTGGAATGATGTGGGACAAGAGTTAGTAAACGATATCGACTTCGTTGACCGCAACGGGGATGATGACATTCCCTTTTAGTTAGAGGAGGAATCGTATTTGAAAAAGGAAAAGCGCAAAAAAAGAAAACAGTGCAATTTTTGCGCCGATAAGATTGAGCACATAAATTACAAAGATATTCCTCGGCTGCGCCGCTACGTAACCGAACGCGGGAAAATTTTACCCCGTCGCATCACCGGCAATTGCGCCCATCACCAGCGGCAATTGACAGTATCCATAAAAAGGGCCAGAACCATGGCTTTGATGCCCTATACGTCCGAGTAAAGCTAGCTGACAAGCCCTCTTTTGAGGGCTTGTTTTTATTAGAGGATATCAATTGACCGGCCCAAAGGACTGTTCTCACTGTACCCGAGTTTTTAGGAGGAAATGACGGCTCCTTGTTGAACAGTTTGAAAAGGGGGTGTTATAAATGGCCTTAAAAGGCGATCTGGATATAACCAAAAACCTGAAGATGGTGGAATGGCTTAAGGCTGAATTAGTTCAATCCGTGGGGGCCTTGTTCAAGAGCCTGCTTAACGCCTCTGCCGAAGCAACCGCCGATAAACTTGCGGCTATCATCATTCTAATCTACCTCCTGGGATGCCGGGTGGGGGTGTCTTTTGCCGCCCTGGATCGCGCAGTTAAACTCAAGCTGGAACAGAGTCTGGCCGCAGCTCAGCTTGAAGACCGCTGGTATCAGGATATGACCGCTCTCAATGATCACTTGCGCCACAGAACGAGGTGATAAAATGCCCACCTTCTTAATATACCTGATTTTAACCGTGCTGGCCGGCCTGGTAACGATTGCAGTGCCTGCTCTGACTATGATTTCAGCCTTATTATGGGGCGCCCTGTTGATCATGGCCGGCCTGCATTTGGATGCCAAGAAACTCTTGACCTTATTCGCGGCCAATATAATTATTGTCACAGTCAGCGGGGGAACGGCCAACCTGATCTATTTACTGGCTTTTTATGGAATACCGGCCATGGTGATGGGATTTTTGACTTTAAAACAGGGCAGCTATTATGACGCCCGCCGCTGGGGAACCGTGGCCCTCATAGCCGGGGTAAGCCTGTACCTGGGGGCCTTATATCAATCCGGAGGAGGAAGCTACTTTGCCCAGCAGGTGAACGAGATGGTAATGCAGGCCAGCAGTTATTATGAGAACCAGGGCTGGACCCAGATATACCAGCAAGCGGGGCTGACCCAGGAGGAAATAAACCAGACCCTGCAGAGCATGGGCCTCAACATCTTGCATCATCTGCCCGCTATTTTCTATGTTCAGGGATTACTGGCAGTATTTTTAATGCTGTGGCTAGCCTCTTTTTTCACCTGGAACCAGCATGCCAGCCGTCTAAAAAAGAAACCTTTTGCGCAGGAACTGATGCCCTGGGAACTGGTATGGCTGGTAAATCTGGGTTTGGCTCTGTGGCTTTTAGGCTGGGATGAACACAGCCTCACCTATTATGCAGGCTCGAACATCCTGGTTATCATGGCGGTAATATCATTTTATTATGGCCTGGCCAGCCTGGTTTTTCGCCTTAAATACGAAAGGGGCCGGGGGAGGTCCTGGATGATTTTCCTGCTGGCAGTACTGGCGCTGTTCTTTCCGCTGTCAGCCCTGGGTTTCCTCTGTATTCTCGGCATATTTGACAGTCTCTTGGACCTGAGAAAACCATTTACCGGACAGGAGGTATAATGCGTGAAGGTTATATTGACACAGGATGTTAAAAAACTGGGTAAAAAGGGTGAAATTAAAGAGGTCAGCGACGGCTATGCCAGAAATTACCTCATTCCCAAAGGTTTTGCCCAGGAAGCTACCACTACCCGTTTAAAAGAAACCGAGGATCAAAAGCAGCGTCTGGAAAGGCAAAAAACCAAAGAAGAGAATCAGGCGAGGCTGGTCAAAGACAAACTGCATGGCAAAATGGTGTCAATCAAAGCCAAAACCGGCGGGGGCGACAAGCTTTTTGGAGCAGTTACCTCCCGGGAAATAGCAGAAGTCTTGCAACAGCAATTTGGGGTAATGGTTGACAAGAAAAAGATTGAATTAGGAGAACCTATTAAACATCTGGGTGAATACCCGGTGCACATCAAAATATACCCGGGCATACACGCAGATATACAGGTTAGCGTGGAACCCGGATGATAGGGGCGCATTAAGTGAAATTTAAAAGCAATAAAAAAGACCAGAAAAACCGGGCCCTGTACTGGCAGGTGGAAAACCTCTATCAAAGTCTGGACAGCCTTTACGGGACTCAGGGGCTGGTCTTGCGGGCCAGTAAACTGGATGCCATCGATTTGATCAAGTCAGAGCGTTTGGAAGAGAAGATCCTGGGGCTGCACCGCATACTGGCCGAAGATCCTACTATCAATGAACTCAAGTTTCACGGCAACCTGGAGCAGGAAACCGCTTACCTCGAGGAATTACTGGCCGAGGAAAGTGCCAGGCGCTCCGTAGAAGCGGAATGGCAGAAACGCATCCAGGAAAAGGTGGATCAAAACTATCAGGTCTATGTCAGGGACCTTCAGGTCCAGCTCTTCAAAGAGCAAAATAATTCCCCCGAAAACGCCCGCACTTTAAAAAAGCTGGGATTTATCGAAAAGATGGAAAGAACCGGCTTGAACCGCTCCGCTCTGGAGCTATTGAGGCCCGCCAACATCAAGGAACTGATTGGGCAGGAAAAAGCGGTAACTGCCCTTTTGGCCAAGTTGAACACCCCCTATCCACAGCATCTCATCCTGTACGGCCCGCCCGGGGTGGGCAAGACCAGTTGCGCGCGCCTGGCCTTGGAGATGATTAAAGGCCGGACCTCCAGCTGCTTTGCCGAAGAAGCCCCATTTATTGAAGTGGACGGCACCACCCTGCGCTGGGATCCCCGTGAGGCTACCAATCCACTGGTGGGGTCGGTGCATGATCCCATTTACCAGGGCGCTCGCAGCGACCTGGCCGAGGCCGGCATACCTGAACCTAAACCGGGCCTGGTTACCGAAGCCCATGGGGGAATCTTGTTTATCGATGAAATCGGGGAGATGGACCCTGAACTGCAGAACAAGCTGCTCAAGGTTCTGGAAGATAAAAGGGTTTATTTCGAATCCTCCTACTATGACCCCCACGACGACCGGGTGCCGCAATACATCAAAAAGATATTCGAAAAAGGACTTCCTGCGGATTTTATTCTCATAGGCGCCACAACCCGCAGCCGGGAAAACATCAGTCCGGCTTTGCGCTCCCGCTGTATGGAGGTATTTTTCGAGCCTTTAACCCCGCAGCATATACAGAAGATAGTGCAAATCTCGGCAAACAAACTGGGTATTGAAATGCAGCCCGGTGTACCCGAAATAATCAGCGAATATACCAGTGAAGGCCGCTCTGCCAACAAACTGCTGGTCGACGCCTATGCCCTGGCCTTAAATGAACCTGGGGATCACCGTGAGTCTCGCCTGGTATTAAAACGGCATGTGCATCAAGCCGTGCAGTTCAGCCGCATTACCCCGGTTTCGCCCCGGGTAGAGCTTGATAGCAGTGAGGTAGGCAGGATAATGGGACTGGGGGCTCATCACTATCACGGAGACGTTTTAGAAATAGAAGCCGTGGCTTTTCCCGCTTCCGCAAGCGGTGAAGGCAGTATCCGTTTTAATGACACTGCCGGTTCTATGGCCAGGGATTCGCTGTTTAACGCGGCTTCGCTACTGCGCCAGCAGCTGGCCGCCAACCTAAAAGACTATGATCTGCATATCAACATCGTAGGGGGCGGAAAAGTAGACGGTCCCTCGGCAGGCGCCGCCCTTTATCTAGTTGTCGTCAGCGCCATAACCGAAGTGCCCATAAGCCAGGATGTGGCCATAACCGGTGAGATATCTCTGCGCGGCAAGATCAAACCGGTAGGAGCCATATGGGAAAAAATCCAGGCAGCCAGGCAGGCAGGCCTGCGTAAAATACTGCTTCCGGCAGCGAACCTCAAGGATGTCCCCGCCGGAACCAAAGGCCTGGAAATAGTGCCCCTTGAATCCATCGATCAGGCCTATCCGCACATATTTGCAGGGCCGATTCCCCGCCAATCGGAACCCCTATAAGCCGCTGCCGATGCTATTGACAAAGCCGCCTGAGCAAGCTGTATACTCTTATACAGTATACAAAAACCCCGAGATTCCTTAACTTGCCTTGGTTGACACTAATAAATGGTAATGCTAATATGAGTTTGCCGGCCACTTCGCGAAGGCCTGGTGTGGCGGCTAACTGGTGAATATACCAAGGGGGTGGCCTGATGTCAGCAATCGTTTTGATAGGCAGCCAATGGGGAGACGAGGGCAAAGGCAAGATTACCGACTTTCTGGCTGAAAAAGCGGATTGTGTGGTTCGTTATCAGGGGGGCAGCAATGCCGGACATACGGTTGAAGTTTTGGACCAGCAGTTTAAACTGCACCTGATTCCATCAGGCATTTTATATCCCAATACCCAGTGCATTGTCGGCAACGGGGTAGTGGTGGATATGGGTGAATTAATCAAAGAATTGGATGAACTGGAGAGCCGGGGAATAGACACGAAAAATCTGCGCATAAGTCAGCGCGCCCCGCTGGTACTGCCATACCATAAGAGGATTGACAGCCTGGAGGACCGGGCTTCGAATATCGGAACCACCAAGCGGGGCATAGGGCCTACCTACGCGGATAAAATCAACCGCACCGGGTTCAGAATCGGAGATCTCTTAGATTCCCCGGCTTATTTTGAGCCCCGCTTCGCGGCTCAGGTAAAACAGAAGAACCGCATCATCGAAGAGATCCATGGCGAACCGGGCTTCGATTACCGGGAGCTGCTGGAGGAGTTGCGGGAACAAGTAGAACGCTTGCGCCCCTATATAGCCGATACCTCGTTATTGATTTACCAGGCCATGAAGAACCATAAAAAAGTGCTTTTTGAAGGCGCTCAGGGGACCCTGCTAGATATAGACCACGGCACCTATCCCTATGTCACTTCCTCACATCCCATCGCAGGCGGGGCTTGTGTGGGAGCCGGGGTGGGTCCTACCTGTATCGACCGGGTAATTGGGGTAGCCAAAGCTTATACCACCCGGGTCGGTGAAGGGCCGTTTCCGACCGAGCTGAACGATGCTGATGGGAATATGCTGCAGCAGCGGGGCATGGAATTCGGCACAACCACTGGCAGAAAACGCCGCTGCGGCTGGCTGGATGCGGTGATACTGCGCTATGCCGCGCGCTTGAACGGATTGACTGACCTGGCCATCACCAAACTGGATGTACTGGATGAGTTTGCGGTGGTCAAGATATGCACCGGATATAAATACAAAGGCACCATTATCAGCGAGTTTCCGGAAAGTATAGAGGTATTGGAAGGCTGCCAACCGGAATACATGGAGCTGCCTGGCTGGCAAGAGGATATCAGCGGAATTACCGAGTACGATAAGCTGCCGCACAATGCCCGCCGCTACCTGGATGTCATCTACGACCTCACCGGGGTCAAACAGACCCTGATCGCGGTTGGGCCCAAACGCAGCCAGACCATAGTTCAGGACCAGATTTTTTAACCAGGCCCAGGATTTGAAATAAGGCCGCAGAAATGATACACTATCTAGCAGCGGGCGCATAACTCAGCGGGAGAGTGCTACCTTCACACGGTAGAAGTCGCAGGTTCGAAACCTGCTGCGCCCACCATAGAAAGTAAGTGATACCGGGGTTTTAAAGCCCCGGTATTTTTTATTTTGGGGTATACCTTTTGGCCCCTGGGGGCAGATTTGGGGACAAACTGGTGCAGGATGATGCTGCCTCTACCGCTGTCCCGCCTGTAAGGGGTAACATTGGCCCAACGAAAAAACCCGGATTTCGGGCGGCCAATAAGGTTAAATAAGGCGCTTGGCTTTCATAAATGGTTCTGAGTTCTGGGCGCCTGAGGGACCGACGAATAGAAAGAAGACCCTAAGCCTAGGCGTGGAGACTATGCCGACTTCATCCTGGTATATGCTGGGAGAATCCGGAGGGGATACGGTTATTCTACAAGTAGCGCTGGCGCTTGCCGCATTTCTAATATTCAAGGGCATGAAGCTGGGGGGCGTAACGAATCGGTCAATGCCGTTGGGCAAATAGCCATTTCATAATAACGCTGCTTTTTTGTATATCCATTCCTCTTAACTGAACGGTGGCAGCGGCGTTGGATGAGGCCACCGCGATCCTTAAGTTGCTCAGGTTGCCGCGGGCCTGGAGGGGGTTCTGTGAAACATGCATAGACTGAACGCGTTGCTTGGGAATGATGAAAGTCACTCTGCCCAGATGGCGCGATCTGAGTAATAATCTATTATTCTCCACCTGATAACCGGCATCATTATACTGTGCGTTGCCCAGGGCTGCCCCCAGCAGAGGCAGAATAAACGCAACATATCCCCAGGGCAGGTAGACGGTGCATAAAATAGCGATGATCAGTGCCGGAATGGTGTTGATCAACAAATAGCCCCATTTTGATCTGGCAGGTAATCCGTGCAGTTTCATTGACATGGTGAATTCGGGTGCGATTTTCTCAACAAACCCGGGCAGCTCTGCCTTTGGCAATATTGGGAAAAGCACATTGCCTTCTTCTTTCATGCCGGTAGTACTCATACTTACCACTTGTAAACTGACCATACCCAACGGCTGTCTTAACAGTCCTTCAACTACTTTAATGGCCTGAATGCGTTTAATCGGTATGCTCATTTGATGTTTTTCAAAAAGTCCTCGACTTATAATGATATTATTGCCTTCTCTTCGCAGCTGAAAACCGCCGAATTGCATGATGGTTCCCAGCAGAGACAGAAGCCAGGCCAACAGGATTATGAGGAAGACAACCAGGATAATAAGGCTTATTTTCCCAGCAGCCAGATGACCGGCATAGGCTGCAAATTTACCCCAAACATCCGCTTTGGGAAAGAAATCGTCCAGCTGTGAAATGACAGCCAGGATGGCGCTTAAAACTATGCCAATGCCATTGGATGTGCTGGCCAAAACCAGCAGGGATCGGGTCGATAATTTGTATTCGATGTATTCTGTTTCATTACCGGGTTCCTCATGATGCTGCGTCTTTTCCTGCAGGATATGCTGCAGTTCCGCGGCAATATCTCGCGGCAGGGCCGCCAGCACAAACTCAGCCTGGCTGCCCCCGCCGGCGGTTTCGACCTGAACTTTTACCAGGCCAAACATGCGGTGCAGAATACCGGCAGAAATCTGTATAGTCTGAATCCGTTCGAAGGGGATATATCTTTTCTTTTTTATCAGAACCCCATATTCCACGCGCAGTTCTTGCCCACTGATATAAAATACATAGCACAGCCAGTAAAGGATGCCATAGGCAACCATGAAGGCCAGCAAAAGGGGGAGGCCCCAGAATAGCCAGCGGCGCATCTCTGGCTGGGCGAAGGCGATGAGAAGGAGGGGTATAAGCCCTTGCCCCAGCGAGTAGACAGTGCGCAGAGTAAATTGGAGTATAGCCATAGGGTGAACCCGCTGCGGTTTATACATCTTCTTCTACCACCCGGGCCAAGACTGAAATTCTATCTCTTAAAAGATCTGCCACTTCATCTGCCAGGGCAGGTATCTCATGGTTTCCCGCCGCAGTGGAGATGGTAACGGATGAAAGCCCGAAACGACGAAGCAGCGGGCCCTGCTTGGTATCCACATGCTGCACCCGCACCATTGGAATCAGGGTCCGGGTTTTAATGAATACTCCATGCAGTAAATCGATTTCCTGTTCGGATACTTCATAACGCCAGGTTCTCCAAGTAATCTCAGGTTGAAAAACCACTGCGAAGATATCATATGCCAGGGTAAGAAACAGCAGGACGAAAGTAATCCAGGTGGGCCAATGCTGCCAGTGTTGCTGCGCGATATAATAACCGCCCGGAATAAGAAGTAATAATACTGATTCTATGGCGGCAGAACACCGCCAATATGGCACCGCTTTGGGATCAATAGCTTGTGCGGGATAATTGCGCAAAATATCATCACCTCGCTTCTACGAAGCCTTTATCTTTTACGGTCCAAGCTGCCTGAAAAGACTGGAAAAGGTCAATAGAGCAGCAGTTGCTTGAGCACCTTGTAGTAGATTCAATTATAGTATTATTTCCCCGATAGTGGTAGTTAAGCAAAATGATGCGGAAGAACCGCTTCCGTGACGGAAAAACGCAGATCCAAGACCTGCGTTTTCCATTACCTGTTGCTATTCGATGGGAATGCTCGGAACCAGCGTTTTACATCACTAGCTAACAGCTGCGATATTTCCAGTCCCCGTCCCGCTTGGGAGCCGGAGCGATTTTTTCAACTACGATTTCATGCTCAGCGATCACCTGACTGGCCTCTTCTAAATCACCGCCCTTTACAATAAGGGATATCCCGCAGCAAGTGCTGAGTTGGCGCGGGGTTGGAGCAATCAAGTAATCGATGCCCCGCTCCCGCAGCAGTTGGCTTAATCGCAAGCCTTGATGGTGGTTGGGAAAGAGTATATAAAACCTGTTGTCTGTCTCCACCCTCCAGCCTACTCCCGCAGCATTTCCAGGAAGGCCTGTACCCGGGTGCGCAGCTGTTCGAAATCCTGCTCGCTGTAATCAGTCTCCAGATGCAGGACCGGTATATTCTTCTCAGCCAGGGCCTGTTTGACCAGGTGACTCTCGGTCGAATACAGGTTGCAGAACTGCAAATTGGTGTCAATGATGCCGTCGACCTTATATTCTTCGGCCAGGCGCAAGATATCATCGATGCGGGCCGAATTCGGGGTGAAACAAGCGCAATTGGTCTTCATGTAACGCTCCGCCAGGGCTCGGACTTGTCTTTCCAGGGTTGGGGCGGTTTCATCCACCAGATTTTCGAAATAGCGGGTTCCGGTACAGGATTCTTCAACAACCACTGCCGCCCCGGAAGTTTCTACGATATGGTGCAGCTTCCAGTTGGGGATGGCCATGGGGGTACCGGAGATCATTATCCGCAGGGTGTCTTCAGGGAAAACCCCTTCCTTGCGGCTGATACGCTCTTCCAGTTCTTCGCTTAGCTGGTTGGCCATCTGCGCGCAGCGGGAGGGGTCATCATAAAAAGCGATCTGGGTGACCAGCAGGGCGTCTTTGCCGCTGATGGGCACTGCTGCCGCTTTACGGGCCTCATAGAGGCGCTGCAGGGCTTTTCTTTTATTGTTGATCAGTTTGATGCTTTCACCCAGGGAATCGGCACTGATCTTGCTGCCGGTAAAATCCTCCACCACCTTGATAAAGCTGTGAATCTCACGCTCAAACGCATTGACATCCTGCGCTCGCTTCATCTGCGGGATGTCGATCACATGCATGGGGACTTCGGAAGCCAGAATCTCCCAGGCCTTCTTTTTGCCGTCGCAGGTGGTCTCCCCCACAAACATATCAGCGATGCGGAAAAAGGGGCAGGTTTTATCCAGCCTGGCCCCCACTGAGGCTTTTATCAGGGGACAGGTGTTGGGGGGCAAGACCTTTTCCCCTGCCGCTACCCAGAATTGCGACCCCCCGCATAACCCGGTGGCGATGCCCCCGGCGGCAAAAACGATTTCATCAGGCACATACACACAAAAAGTGCCGAAAACCTTGCCCCCCGACTTTTGGTGCTCAATCAACTCGGCCGGTCTGACCCCATGGATTTCAGATACCACAAAATCATAAAAATCCATGCCCCGAGGCCGTTTCTGCTGCGAAAGATACACTTCTCCAAATACTTCGGGCAGAACTTGACACAGCACATCATGTTTTTCCAGGTCCATGTCCAGATTTGACCACATTTCACGATAGTCAGCCACAAACATACCTCCCCTGTTATTTTGTTAAGATATTCACTGCTTCCCGGACTGGCAGGCCAGCAATGCAGCCCCCAGCGCGCCTGTATACTGGCAGCTTTCGACTACCATTACAGAGCATTCCAGTTCCTCTTCCAGCGCCCTCTTCACACCCCGGTTCAAAGCTACTCCTCCGGTAAAGGCCACCTGCGGTTTTACCCCCATCCGTCTGGCCATAGCGGCCACGCGTTTTCCCACCGACTGGTGCAGCCCGGCTATTATGCCTTCCTTGGGGTTGCCCCTGGCCAAAAGGCCTACAATCTCAGATTCCGCAAAAACGGTACACATGCTGCTCACCGCCAGCAGCTTGTTGGGGTCTTCCACGTTGCCCAGCTCGCTGACTTCCAGGCCCAAAGCGGTTGCCATCACCTGCAGGAAACGCCCGGTGCCGGCAGCGCATTTGTCATTCATGGCGAAGTCTACAACTTGTCCGCTGCTTCCCAGCTGAATGACCTTGCTGTCCTGCCCGCCGATGTCGATGATGGTTCGCACCTCGGGATACAGGTGGGAAACACCGCGGGCATGGCACTTGATCTCGGTTACTATCCGATCAGCGCTGTCAAACGCTACCCGCCCGTAACCGGTTACTACGACGCTTTCCACCCCATGGCGCTCAACTCCTGACAGAGCGAGTAATTTTGCAATAGCCTCATGGCCTGCAGCCCTGGGGTTCCATCCGGTGGGAAGTATAACCCGGTAATAGCTCTGGTCTTTGATCAAAACGCCTTTGGTGGCTATGGAGCCGATGTCGATCCCAATCCCCGTCATTTCTCAATCATCTCCAGCATGGCTTGAACCCTGACCTTAATATTTTCTTTATCCGAATTGGAATAATCACTCTCCAGGTGCAGGTAAGGCAGCCCTTTTTCTTTAACCAGTTTGCCCACATGGTAGGACTCTATATTATAGGTATGGCAGGCCTGCCAGGTGAGGTCGATCACCGCGTCGACCTTAAAATCAGCGATCATGCGCTCTATTAATTCCAGCCGCTGCGGGTTGGGGCTCATACACGAACAGGGAATGCCTAAATACATCTGCGCCAGAGCGATAATGGGGTCATCGATGGTATTGTCATATTGAAGATCCACAGTCTTGTACCCTGAACAGTTTTCCATGGCCACTATGTGGGCTCCCAAGTCTTCAGTTACAGTTATGACCTTTTCGCTTCCCAGGCCCACCGGACACCCGGTCAGGAGTACCCGGGGAGCCGGGGTACCGGTTGGCTTTTCGCGCACATTCTCCAACAACTGCTGCAATTGTCCAATCAGCCCACCTTTGTCGCTGCTGAAGTTGCGCGACCAGGAAACGGTAAGAAGCTCCAGCCCGGTAAACAAGGGCGGGTCTGCCTGGTTCAAATCGAACATCGCTTTAATAAATTTTCTCTCCTGGCCAACCAGTTCCATAGCCTGCCAGAGGGACTCATCCGTGATCCTGGTATTAAGCTCCTCTTCCAGACGTAATCTCAAACGGCGTAATTCATCGGCCCATAAGTCAAATGCAGCCGGACTGACATTGTTATGGGGCAGTTGCATGACGTGTACCGGTTTCAATTCGTGCATGAGCTCGAACATCTTTCTTTTGCCGTCACAAGTGGTCTCCCCGATAACCAGATCCGAGAAATGAAAAAATGGGCAAGTATCTGTGACCGCAAAACCGAATGATGATTTAATCAGGGGGCAAAGATTGCGGGGTAAAAGCACTTCTGCAGCCGGAATAGGTTCTTCCCGGGTTCCGCATAAGCTCACCGGTATGGCGCCCGCGGCCAGTATCAATTCCTGCGGGCAATAGGCGCAATAAATTCCCACCACTTTCCGGCCGCTGGCTTTAGCAGCCTTTATCTGCATAAGGTTAATGTCTCTAGCGTTTGAGAACGGCGCTATATATTGATTAGACATAAACATTCCTCCCCTAGACAGATATAGTGTAACACACAAAAAGTTATACATAAAATAACTAAATATTATCATTAGAAGCAGCCGCCCGGGAAGCCGTTTTTACGCAGATGTCTTCCGGCGGGATTAAGCAAGTGGGCGATCATCAGGTACTAAGCTCTTGATGATATCGCGGTTGTATCAGGAGGGGCTAAATGACATAAACATGAATTGTCGAGAATTTACCGTAATATATACTCAGGCAACGACGAGCGCTCATGCCTCAAGCCTGACCGGCAGGCCTTGACAGCGCGTTAACCCTTCAGGACTTGAAATTTCATGATGACTTTGTTAATATATCTATGCGATTGAAAATGCGGAGCCGTGGTGTAGCGGTTAACATGCCGGCCTGTCACGCCGGAGATCGTGGGTTCAAATCCCATCGGCTTCGCCAATTTTAAGTACATCGCCGATCATCTTAATTAAGCGGGAGTAGCTCAGTGGCAGAGCACCGGCTTCCCAAGCCGGGTGTCGAGGGTTCGAACCCCTTTTCCCGCTCCAGAAAGACCTGGCACTTTCAATATTTTGAGAGTGCCTTTTTTGTTATGGCCAAGGTATTATAGCCCGGGTATGATTAGGCTTATAAAAAGCGCCCAGTTTACGATGTAGCGGGGTTTTTAAGCACCGGCGTTTTTACCTCAAAGTATAATTTGACATAATGGAAGATAATAACAGGGACCTTGACAGAACATATGTTGTATTATATAGAGTGCTAAAAGGATAACAACACCGCTGGATAATCAAGCCGGCGATGGTTTAATAAGACATAAACTGACGCAAGTTAAGGGGTGTCAATAACCCCGTCAGGCTGTGTGAAAAGTCCCGAAATGGGCGATTTAATTCTCCAGAGTGGGAGAGGAACGAGTTATTCCGGTCAACAGACTAGCCTCCGCCCCGAATAAAAGCCAAAAATCGGCTGTAAGTGGGGCCCACAGAATAGTTTTCACACCGTCTGCCATTCTTGTGACACGCCACCCATGTAGTGCGGAGGTTTTAAATAACTCCGTTACCATGACATGGAGAAGGGAGGTATATAGCAATGAGAATAAATGATGTCATGTCGCACAGACCGATTACCATCAGTCCGGACAAGTCCATACAGGATGCTGCGGAGGTATTTTTAAAATACGGTATAGATGGAGCTCCGGTAGTAGATGAAAACCAACGTTTATTGGGGATGGTCACGGAATTGCATTTATATAAGGCTTTAGCCGGCCAGCAGCCTTTGAACGTGCCGGTTAAAGAAATCATGTGTACAGACGTGAACACCCTGGACGAAGAAATGCCGGTAGATATCATTCATGGCTTGACATTTGGCCGCTTCCCCGTGCTGCACAACGGCAGGGTTACCGGCATGTTGACCAAATCTGACGCCAACCGGGTGTATACTAGGGAACTTAAGGATATAACCAAGCGCATGCATGCCGTACTTGATGCCGCCTATAATTCCATTGTCAGCATCGATGAGGACAGGATCATCCGCATATTCAACCGGGCCGCCGAAGAACTGTTCGAAATGAAAAAAGAAGATGTGCTGGGGGCTTTGTATACCGATATATTTCCAGATGGCGCTTTAATCGATATTTTGGAGACTGGAAGGGTGGTAAAGGGTGAAAAGTTCAGCTATAAGGACAAAACCATCCTCAGCAACCGTACTCCCATTATTGGTTCCAATGGCAGCATCATAGGTGCGGTTGCGGTTGCTCAGGATATATCGGACATGGAGAGCATCACCAGAGAATTGAATATAGCCCGGGAAATGAAAGAAAGCATGGATTACTTTTTAAATGAATCACTGGACAGCTTTTTCGTTGCCGACAAAGAGGGCCGGGTTATAAATGTCAACAAGGCCTACACCCGCATCACCGGGCTCAAAGCTGAAGATATCGTAGGAAAATCAATGTATGACCTGGTTGAGCAGGGCTACTACAACAAGGCCGCTACCCTGATGGTTCTGGAAAGCAAACAACCGGTGATGTATAAAGAGACCACCTCAACGGGGAGAGTGGCGCTGTTTACGGGGCTGCCTATTTTTGATAAAGAAGGCGAACTCGCCAATGTGCTGGTCAACATAAAGGATATAACCGACCTGGAATCAGTGGCCGGGGAACTTGAAAAAACCCAGGACATGAAAGACGAATTGCAGGCCGTTATTGAAGCCTCTTTTGACGGAATATGCCAGACCGACGCGCAGGCTAATATCATCCGGGTAAATGATGCCTATGTGCGTATAACCGGGATGTCCCGGGAAGAACTGGTCGGCAAGAACGAGCAAGGACTGGCTGAAGAAGGTTATTATGATCATTCTGTTTCGATGATGGTGATTGAGCAGAAGAGGCCTGTAACAATTGAGCAGAAGTTGAAGACCGGAAAAAGGCTCCTGGTAACGGGCAACCCGGTTTTCGACGATCGCGGTGAACTGATCAGGGTGATAACCAATGCCAGGGATATGACAGAATTGGAACAGCTGCGCCAGGAAATGGAGCAGGCCCAGGAGCTAAGCCGCCATTACCAGGAGGAACTGCAAAAGATCAGGATCAGCGAGGAAAGCAATTTCATTGCTGAATCGCGTCAATCCAAAGATATTATCGACTTGATCGTCAGGCTGGGCCGGGTTGACTCCACGGTATTAATCCAGGGGGAATCCGGGGTCGGCAAGGAAATCATTGCCCGGGAATTGCATAAGAACAGTACTCGTTGTAAAAAGCCTTATATCAAGATCAATTGTGCCGCCATTCCCGAGAGTCTATTGGAATCTGAACTATTTGGGTATGAAACGGGAGCCTTCACCGGGGCCAAAAAGGGCGGCAAGAGCGGTATATTCGAGGTGGCCAACACCGGCTCCCTATTCCTGGATGAGGTGGGGGAAATCCCTATGCATTTACAGGTCAAGCTGTTAAGGGTTTTGCAGGAGAGCGAATTTACCAGGGTGGGAGGAGCGCAACCCATCAAGGTGGATGTCAGGGTTATTGCTGCCACTAACCGCGATTTATCCAAAATGGTAGCTGAAGGCAGGTTTAGAGAAGATCTGTTTTATCGTTTGAACGTAATTCCCATAAATGTTCCCCCGCTAAGAGAAAGAAAAGAGGAGATTGCCCCGTTGGTAAGGCATTTCCTGCAGATGTTTAATGACAAATACGGCTTCAATAAGACCATAACCGCCTCCGCCCTGGGTGTATTGATAGACTATGACTGGCCTGGCAATATCAGGGAACTGCGCAATGTGATTGAGAGAGCTGTGGTCACCAGTGCTGACACGGTAATTGAGGACTTCGGTTTTCTGCAACAGGGGCAAAAAGGCATAAAGCCCATAGTGGAAGGCGATTACCGGCCTGTAAATCTGAAACATGAAGTTGAAGAGTTTGAAAAAACCATGATCAAAAAGCATTTGCTCATACAAGGCAGTCTGCGCAAAGCTGCGCAATCTCTTGGAGCCAGCCAAACCACCATCTGGCGGAAGGCATCCCAATACGGAATCAAGCTGGATGACAAGCCGTCAGGATAAGCTGCTTGTAGAGGTGTAACGGAAATGGAACGGCTGACCCGCAAATGGGTCAGCCGTTTTTGCTCCGGCGGTGTTGGGCTTGTGCCAAAACAGAAAACCACCCTCGATCAGAAGCGATTCAATAATGGGTCGGGAAAAAGTGAAAAGGATAACGTGAACATGGAAATATTTTGGATGGATTTATCGTTTGAACAAAATTTTTTTTTCAATGATTTTTTGACAGATTACTCCATATATTGAGCTGCGGGCGCCTCGATAAGGCCTAGTTCATGGCCTCTGTAAAGCAGATCTACAATTTGTGAATTTACAGAAAAATACAGTTATATCAGCTCTCCTCAGCAGAGGCGGTTCGCTAACAGATTATCTGGCATGAAGGTTGCACAATAAGACAATGAGATTCTCCTGGAAGTACTTGCTGCTGACGAGCTTCAGGGAACAGGGAATCGAACCTTGCAAGGGAGAGCGCGAAAGTGGAGTGGAAAAAGAGGTGATGAGTATGTCTAATATCACTGTTGACCTAAACGGGAAAGTTGCAGCAGTAACCGGCGCTGGCAACGGTATCGGCAAAGCCTGTGCACTGGCCTTGGCCTCCAGTGGGGCGCAGGTGGCATTAATCGATATCTCGCCAGCAGCAGCGGAACAGACTCAGGCAGAAATTGCCGCTCTGGGAGGAAATAGCACCGTTTATGTGTGTGATGTCAGAGACGTGCCGGCTATAAATACAACTTACCAGGCTATAGCGGAGCAATTCGGCAAGCTCGATATTGCCGTCAACTCAGCAGGAGTTAATGTCCAGCAGCGTGGGGAGGATGTCACTGAGGAGGCCTGGGACAAAGTTCTGGGGATCAATGCCAAAGGGGCTTTCTTCTGCAGCCAGGCTGCCGGACGCATTATGATGCAGCAAAACCAAGGCAAAATTATCAACATCGGTTCGGCCATGTCGGTGGTGGGATATGTCAAGCGTTCAGCTTACTGTGCCAGTAAGGGAGCAGTCGCGCAGTTTTCCAAGGTATTAGCGGGTGAATGGGCCCCCTACAACATTACAGTCAATACTGTCGCTCCTACCTTTATTTATACGCCTTTTACAGAACCAATGTTTAAGGATGCGGAATTTAAGGAGGATGTGGAGCGCAGGATATTATTGAATCGCATTGGTGAGGTCAGTGATGTTACGGGAACGGTGTTATTTTTAGCTTCAGATGCAGCCGATTTTATAACCGGTTCAATTGTTATGGTCGATGGAGGATGGACAGCCTGGTAAAAACAGGTATGCAAACGTCTTTAATATACAGCCGCTTTGATTCAAAGCAGAAGCTTTACCCCAATCAACATTGTTAGGAGGACGAAAAAAATATGGCCAGATCAGCATCGGGTTTAATTTCCCAGCTTGATAATTCCCATCTAACCAAGAATCACTATAAAGTGATTAGTGCCGCCGTCCTGGGGGATATGCTGGAGTTTTTTGATTTTACTATCATCAGCTTTGTTATCGCCTTCATTATGGTTCCCTGGGGCCTGACCTACAGCCATTCAGCAGCTATTCTGCTGGCTTCCGGGTTCGGGGCTATCATAGGCGCGGCCGCATTTGGTTATATCGCTGACAAAATCGGACGCAGGCCGATATTTATCTTTACCATATTGTTTAGCGCAGTAATGACCGGTTTGATGTACTTTGTTCCCGAAGGGAACTGGTTGTTTCTGGTAGCGCTGCGCTTTCTGACCGGTTTGGCTCTGGGCGGCTTATACTGTGTTGACCTGCCCCTGGTGCAGGAATTTGTGCCTTCTCAGTACCGCGGCCGGGTCAGCGGAATTGTAACCGCATTTATTCCCATCGGCACCATGATTGCCAGCAGCAGTGCTGCCTTTCTAACCCCGTCTATCGGCTGGAGGGGACTTTTCCTGGTAGGATTGGTTCCCGCCTTGTTATGCCTGTTAATACGGATATGGGTCCCGGAATCACCCCGCTGGCTTATCGGCAACAAACGGTTTGACGAAGCTGAAGCAGCAGTCGATTGGGTTACCGGGCAACACCATGATTTCCGCCAGGCCACGGGTAAAAAGGATCAATGGGTCGACGACCTGCCGCCGGTGGTTAAACAAAGTTGGAGTGAGCTCTTTAAATATCCCCGCAGTATCATAACTACCTGGGGAACCAACATTGCTCAGCAGTGCGGGTACTATTGCTTCACCATGTGGGGGCCAGCATTGTTGGCCCTGGTTATAGGCAGGACACCGCAGGAAGCCGCCAAGCTTTATATATTCGTTACCCTGGGCGGTTTTATCGGCAGATGGTTCTGGGCTTTTATGTCCGACTTGCTGGGGCGTCGTACCAGTGGTATGGCCCTGGGCGCCGGAGCCGCTGTTATGCTGGTGTTCGCCATTTTCAACATCGGGAACTTTATCGGCGGAATCTCAGTGTTCTGGCTGTGCATGATCGGTATCTACTTCTTCGCTGACGGCGGTTTCGCCCTGGTAGGACCCTATGGTTCCGAAGTATGGCCTTCTCAGCTGCGCGCCGCTGGTATGGGGTCTGCCTACGGTATGGGCGGCATCGGCAAGTTGATCGGACCCATGATAGTCGCATTCTTTGCCGGCTCCTCCAACCTGGTAAGCCCCAAGGCAACCGCTGACGCCATCGGTTCAGTTTACCTCTTCCTGGCGGTATGTTTTGTCATCCAGGGTGTATTGTTCTATTTCGCCCGGGAGACCAAAGGAAAAACCATGGAACAGATTGATTTGGAACTGGAAGCGGAGAGAGCCAAGATGCAGCCGCAAACGGCTTAATCATAATCAACACCTGATAACCGCACGACTCTAAAACGTTTAATTATATTTAATCGGAGGGTTTATCATGAGTGAAAACAACGTAAAAATCGATGTAGTCGAATTTATGGGCAAAAAGCTTAATTTCCTGGACTTAGGCAAGGATATCAGTCCGGATATCCCGGTCTATCCCGGCCATATGAAAACTGACTTCTGGTGGCACAAGACTCATGAAGAAACTGTATTCAGCCTGGGCGACAAGAGCAACTACAAACTTGGCTTTGGGGTGAAAGGGATCATAACCTGCGACCACACTTCCACCCATGTTGATGCAGTTTACCATTTTGATCCCAATAAATCACATTTATCAGTGGACAAGATCACCCTGCAGGAGTTGATCACCCCGGCGGCTTGGATTGACCTATCCTTTGTGCCCAACCGCACCCATATAACCCTGGATGCTGTCAAGAAAGGCCTGGATGCCGCGGAAGTAACCCTGAAGCCCGGCATGAGTCTCTTGTACTGGACCGGGATCGAGCCGTATGGTGTGACCGATCCGTTCTATTATCTGAGCCAATATCCGGGATTGGATGAAGAGGCTACTACCTGGCTCCTGGATCAAGGCTTATTGAACATCGGCACTGATGCCGCCAGCCTGGATACCCCTGCTGATCTGGATTATCCCAACCATTCGGTTCATGCCGAAAGAGAGGTAATCCATACCGAGAGCCTGGTGAATATCACCAAGATCCCGCGGCACAAGGACTTCTATTATGCTATGTTCCCGCTTAAATGGGTCGGCTTAACCGGCAGCCCGGTAAGGGCCTTCGCCATCTGGGAAGACTAGGCGGATAATAAACAAAACTAAATATTGAGGGCAACTGGGGGTCCCGGCAGCCCTGGAAAGCAGCCCAAGGCTGTCCCCCCTCTTCTCCAGGGATGAATTGCAGCAAAAATCATTACCAGGACCGGGACCCCATTTTAACTCAATATAAATATTTTTTTAAACAGGTATTTCCTTTGGCACTGGAGGGTGAGGTATGAAATGGCAGGAGCATTATAAGGACAGGACCTGTGCAGCGGCAGAAGCTGTGCGTTGTATAAAATCTGGCCACACGGTAGTGGTTGCCCACGCTTGTGGTGAACCGAGGTCATTGACCGGGGCCATGAGCGACAGGTACGACGAACTGGAAAACGTCAAAGTAGTGCACAGAATAGGTATGGGTGAGTGCAGATATGCTCAACCCGGAATGGAGCCGAGTTTCCGCCATGTGTCCCTGTTCGGCGGCCCTAATACCAGGCAGGCCATCAATAGCGGCCGGGCCGATTATTTACCCAGATTTATATCAGAGATTCCGGCGTTGTTTATAAATGGGATTATACCGGTAGATGTAGCACTAATAACAGTTTGCCCGCCGGACCAGCATGGTTATTGCAGCCTGGGAATTTCGGTGGACTACACGCTGCCTGCGGCTAGAAAGGCCAAAACAGTTGTTGCCGAGGTTAACGAGCACATGCCCAGAACCCACGGTGATTCCTTTATGCATGTCAGTGAGATCGATTACTTTGTTCACAGCAACCGGGAATTGATGGGTATAGAGCGGGCCCCATTCACCGCAGTGGAAGACGCCATAGGCAGCTATGTCAATACCTTGATCAAAGACGGGGATACCTTGCAACTGGGAATCGGAGCTATTCCTGACGCAATATTGTCTTATCTCAAGGGCAAGCATGATCTGGGGATTCACACCGAGATGTTCTCCGATGGGGTAATGGAGCTTACGGAAATGGGTGTGATCAACGGCTCACGGAAAACACTGCATAAGAACAAGATCGTCTCCACTTTTATGATGGGCAGTAAAGAGCTTTATGCCTGGGTAAACGACAATCCCTTTATTGAGATGCACTCGGAAGATTACGTAAACAATCCCTATGTTATCGGTCAGAACGATAACATGGTCTCCATAAACTCTGCTTTGCAGGTTGATGTTCTGGGACAGGTAGCGGCTGATCAGCTGGCTGGCCAACAATACAGCGGGGTAGGCGGACAGGTGGATTATATCCGCGGTATTCACCTCAGCAGGGGCGGCAGATCTATCATCGCCATGCCGTCAACCGCCGCCAAGGGTAAAGTCAGCCGCATTGTGCCCGCGCTGTCACAGGGAACAGCGGTAACTACCAGCCGCAATGAAGTGAGCTGCATTGTTACAGAATACGGAATTGCCATGCTGGAAGGCAAGACCAACCTGGAAAGACTTAAAGCATTGGTAGCTATAAGCCATCCTGATTTCAGAGATGAAATCATGGCGGAAGCCAAAATACTGTACTACGGCGCCTAAGACATTGATGCTGGTACCAACAAACAGAAAGGATGAATGGATAAATGGATTTCAAACTGGGTGAAGAGTATGAAATGCTTAGACAATCAGTTAGGGATTTCGCCGAAGGAGTCCTGGCTGCCGGAGTTGTTGATAGAGATGAAAAAGAATATTTCGATCGCTCCATTTACGAGAAGATGGGCGAACTAGGACTTACAGGAATACCTTTCGAGGAAAAATACGGCGGGGCCGGCATGGATTATCTGGCCTATGCTATCGCCGTGGAAGAACTGGGCCGGGTAGACGCTTCGGCCGCCGACACCCTTTCCTCCCATGTTAGCCTGGGGGCCTGGCCCATATGGAGGTGGGGAACTGAAGAGCAGAAGATGAAGTACCTGGTTCCTCTGGTCGAAGGCAAGAAATTGGGGGCCTTTGGTCTTACCGAAGCCGGTGCCGGCTCTGATGCTGTTGCCATGACCTGTAAAGCTGTTTTGGATGGAGACAGCTATATATTGAACGGAAGGAAAATTTTTATAACCAATGCCGAAGCTGCAGATACTTATGTAGTGTTTGCCCGCACCGGGCCCAAAGAAATGAGGAGTAAAGCTTTCAGCGCGTTCATAGTTGAAAAAGGAACTCCGGGATTCACTTTCGGCAAATTCGAAAAGAAGATGGGGCTCAGGGGCACGCAGAACTGCGACCTGGTCTTTGAAGACTGCCGCATTCCCAAAGAGAACCTGTTGGGCCAAGAAGGCGAAGGCTTTAAGATGTCTATGGAAACACTAGATGGCGGAAGAATTGGTATCGCTGCCCAGTCGGTAGGCATAGCCCAGGGGGCTTTCGAATTAGCCTTGGCTTACGCAAAACAGAGAGTGCAATTCGGCAAACCTATTTCAGCTTTGCAGGCCATACAGTTCAAACTGGCCGATATGGCTTTGGAAGTCAAGGCATCGCGCCTTCTAACCTACGACGCCGCCTGGAGAAAGAGCCAGGGTCTGGATTTTGGAACTGATGCCGCCATGGCCAAGCTCAAAGCTTCGGAAACCGCCAACCGGGCGGCCAATCAAGCTGTGCAGATTCATGGAGGCTATGGATACACCCGCGATTATCCGGCGGAAAGAATTATGCGGGATGCCAAGATAACCGAAATCTATGAGGGAACCAGCGAGATTCAGAGAGTAGTCATAGGCAACGCCATTTTACGTTAAGCGGAGGGAAGCAGAACATGAATTACAGCGAAAAAATCAAGCATTGGGAAGATATGAGTGTAGGCGATTCCGCTTCATTTACCAAAACCATCACCGAAACCGATGTTATTCTCTGGGTTGGTTTAACCGGGGATATGAACCCCATTCACATCGACAAGGAATACAGCAAGACTACACGCTTCGGGGATGTTATCGTACCTGGATTAATGGTGGCAGGACTTATTTCCACCACGGTTACCATGGCTACCTTTGGAAACGTTTATGCCAATCAGAACATCAAATTCCTCAAGCCGGTATATATTGGCGACACCATTACCGCCACCGCAACCATTATAGAAAAGCTGGAAGACAAGCACATGGTCAAACTGGAGACCAAGTGTGTTAATCAGAAGGGCGAAGCGGTCATGATCGGCCAAGGCATGGAGTATATCCTGAAGGAATAATGGAAAAATGGGGAGGGTTTGATAAAAATGGCCTTGAAGACAGCGCAACAATACCTGGATGATCTTAGATCAAGAAATATCGAATTATATATGTTCGGCGAAAAAGTTGAGAACTATGTGGATAATCCCATTATCAGACCGTCGATCAATTCTGTGGCTATGACTTATAAACTGGCCTTGGATCCGGAATATGAGGATATCATGACTGCAACCTCCAACCTGACCGGACAAAAGATCAATCGTTTCACCCATTTGCACCAAAGTACTGAAGATCTGATTAAAAAAGTCAAAATGCAGAGACTGATGGGGCAGAAGACCGGTTCCTGCTTCCAGCGTTGTGTGGGGATGGATGCTTTCAACGCCGTGTACAGCACCACTTATGAAATCGACCAGGCTTATGGAACCGAGTACCATCAGCGCTTCGTCAAATTCCTGGAATACGTGCAGGAGAACGATATGGTGGTAGACGGTTGCATGACCGATGCCCGGGGCGACCGCAGCAAATCACCTGCACAGCAGCCTGACCCCGATGCTTACCTGCATGTGGTGGAAAGACGGGAAGACGGACTGGTGGTGCGGGGCTGCAAGCTGCACCAGACCGGGATGATAAATTCACATGAGATACTGGTTATGCCCAACAACAGCCTCAAGGAAGACGAAAAAGACTGGGCAGTATGCTTCGCAGTACCCGTGGACGCGCCGGGGATGATCTATGTTTACGGCCGGCAGGCCAGCGATACCCGCAAACTGGAAGGCGGAAAGGTGGATATCGGCAATATCCATTTTGGCGGGCAGGAAGTAATGACCATTTTCAATAACGTTTTTGTCCCCTGGGAAAGGGTTTTTATGGATGGAGAAACCGACTTCAGCACTATGGTGGTGGAGCGATTCGCCGGTTACCATCGCCAGAGTTATGGCGGATGTAAAGTAGGGGTAGGCGACACCCTGATCGGCGCCGCCAAGGCTATCGCTGACTATCAGGGAGCCTCCAAGGCTTCCCATATCAAAGACAAACTGGTGGAGATGTGCCACTTAAACGAGACCCTGTATGGCTGCGGGATTGCCTGTTCAGCCGAGGGCAGGAAGACTGCGGCGGGAAACTATCTGATCGACCAGCTTCTGGCCAATATCTGCAAGCAGAATGTAACCCGTTTTCCGTATGAGATCGCCCGGCTGGCCCAGGATATAGCAGGCGGCTACTTTGTTACCATGCCCTCTGAAAAGGATTTCAACAACCCGGATATCGGACCTCTGGTCAAGAAATATTCCACCACCCAGAATGATGTGCCGGTCGAACACCGGCAGCGCATGGCCCGGCTGATTGAAAACCTGACCCAGGGAGCGGCCGCAGTGGGCTATCTGACCGAGTCCATGCACGGGGCCGGGTCGCCTCAGGCCCAGAGAATCATGATCACCCGGCTGGTGGATATGGAACACCGTAAGGAACTGGCTGAAAATCTATGCGGGGTGAGGGAGAATCCTGACATAGATTGGTAAACACCGTGGGCGTTGAAAACGCTGCGGGAGCAAAAAGGGGAGGGGGTATGCCCCTTCCCCTTTTGCTTCTGTTTGGATTCGGCCCATTGCAGAGAGGGAAGTTATGAAGTTGTATATCAAGTACTGCGGCGGCTGCAATCCCGTTATTAATCGCAAAAAGCTGGTCAACGAAGTTGTGAGCCAATTAAAACAGTACACTGCGCTTGAGCTTACAGAACAAGGAGCGGATGTGGGTCTGGTTGTAGGCGGGTGCCCGGTTTGCTGCGTGAACCTCGACGAGATCAAAGCAAAAGCCAGGAATTTCGTCCTGGTAGGAGGGGAGCTGGTAAACGGTATCAAGGTGCCTCCCGAGCAGCAAGCCGGCGTTGTAGTGCAGCAGATACTAAAGAGCGCTGATCATAACCGGCTGGGCGAGGTATCATGATGCACTCATCCGCAGTTCCTGGAAGGTAAAACAGAATACAGGCCCGCCGGGTGCTGACAGGCTTGACATAATTGACTAAACCCGGCCATATATTATAGAATATCCCTGTTAGATTGATGCTGTGGGAAAGCTGATTAAGAACCGGCTGAAACATGGATAAAAATTGGCGCCGCGTGGCCGGGGCAATGATTTCAGCACAGCTGGTCCCGAGATTTTTCTATATGTAATAGGGGGAGGATCCATTCATGAATAAACATATCGCTACCATCATCAAGCCCAGTATAAGAAAGTCTGAAAATACCACCAACTGCCGCGAATGTGCCACTTCATGCCAATCCGCATGTAAAACATCCTGCACCGTGGGCAATCAGGTGTGCCGCCAGGAAGCATAGCTTGATCATGAACAGGGGCAAAGCCCCTGTTTTGACGTGCCTATAATTTGCTGGCCGCGGTGGGAGGGATCGTCTTCTGTTCTGGCAAGATTATGACTACAAGGCCAACCTGCATGTATTTCCCTGGAAAGATGATTATTTTGCGGTCGATGTGAACAGCGGCGCGGTTCACGTCCTGGATCAGCCTGCCTATCTTTTGCTGGCCGCTCTTATGGAGACCAATGGCGATTGCCGGCAAGCCCGGAAAAGACTGGCAGATCAATTGCCCGCCCACACCCTGGATGAAGTCTGGCAGGAAATTGAACAGCTGCATCAACAGGGAGCGCTTTTTACCGAATTGGATGCGGTGCGGGTGGACACCGGCCAGATGGTCCTCAAGGCATTGTGCCTGAATGCGGCCCATTTGTGCAATATGAATTGTAAATACTGTTTCGCTGCACAGGGCGATTTTGGTATGAAACCCGGATTGATGAGTTTTGATGTAGCTCAAAAAGCGGTGGATTTCCTGATCGTTCACAGCAAAGGGCGCCGGCACCTGGAGATCGACTTTTTCGGCGGGGAGCCGCTGCTGGCAGCGGGGATGTTGCAGCAACTGGTTCAATATTGCCGGGCTTTAGAACCTATTCATAACAAGGAGTTCGCTTTTACTTTAACGACCAATGCCCTCTTGCTCGATACAGATATTATAGAGTGGGTAATAGCCAATAAAATCGGGGTGATTTTGAGTCTGGACGGACGTCAAAGGGTGCACGATCAATACCGTCCTTTAAAAGACGGGTCAGGCAGCTATGCTGCGGTTGTCCCCAAAATTAAGGCCATGGTGGCGGCAAATCCAGTCTCTTACTATGTACGCGGCACCTTCACCAGGCAGAATCTGGATTTTGCGGAAGATTGCCGGCATCTGCTGGAATTAGGTTTTTCAGCGCTTTCCCTGGAGCCGGCGGTAGGGCCTGACAACGGATATGCCATTCAGGATGCTGACCTCCCCCGGGTAAAGCAAGAATACGAGCGCCTGACCGAGATTCTGATGGAGCGTTCCCGATCGGGACAGGCGGTGCACTTCTACCATTTCAATCTGGATATGCAGAAAGGACCCTGCCTGGCCAAGCGCTTGACCGGCTGCGGCGCCGGGGTGGAATACCTTACAGTCACTCCGGAAGGGGACCTGTATCCCTGCCACCAGTTGGTGGGAGAAGCTGGTTTTTTGATGGGCAACGTTGTTCAGGGAGAGATTGATTACGGCATTAAACAACGTTTTTCGACATGCCAGGTTCATGATAAGGAATGCGTCCGGTGCTGGGCCAGATACTATTGCGGGGGTGGTTGCCTGGCGCAGGCCTATCTGCAGAATGGTGATTTGAACAAGCCTTATCCGGTGAGTTGCGAGATGCACCGCAAGCGGGTGGAGGCTTCGATTTTCCTGGATTATTATAGGCGAATAGGAAAAACATGATCAAAAAAGCAGGAAAAATAGTACCAGGCATAGAATATAGATAACGCTAAATAAAAAACTATGGAGAATTTTGTCATGCTTGCTTATTTACGACAACGGAAGCAGCTCGTGCCAGCTAGCTGTATTACCTTGGCTTTTACGATCTTTTCTTGTATGTGGCTACTTGCTGCCAAAGCCTCCGCCATCGCCGTAATCGTTGATGGTGAAACCCAATTTCTGGTAGCATCCCGCCAAGAAGTCCTGCAAACCCTGACGCAAATGGAAATAGACAAAGAAGGCCAGGTAGGTTTTGACCTGGAGATGGGCAATGAAGTGGAATTCAAAGAGGTTTTTGCTCTTTCCTCCAAGCTGGTTCGCGCCGAGCAGTTGGCGGCCTTGCTTGAACAGAAGGTTGACTTTAACGCCGTTGCGACAACTATCATGGTAAACGGCCAGGCTGTAGTCAGTCTGGTGAATGAGGACGAAGCCCGGCAATTGGTGGAACAATTCAAGGGCGAGTTTGGAAGTGTTGATCAAGGCGAAAAGCTCATTCAGCTGGGATTTGAAGAACAGGTCGAGGTAGTCGAGGAAAGGGTTGCGCTGGATCAGATCTGTACCCGCGAACAGGCCTATGATCTCATCAAGACCGGTACTCTCAACCCCGAGAAATATATAGTGCAGGAAGGCGACAACTTGTGGCTGATTGCACGGCGCAATGATACATATGTGGATGAAATCAAAAAGTCCAACAACCTTACTTCAGAAAATTTAAGCCTGGGTCAGGAATTGATTGTGGTCAAGACTAAACCCTTGCTCACCGTAGTCGCTCAGGTTGAGGGCGAAAAGGTGGAGGCCATTCCTTATGAAACCCAGGTGGTTGTGGATGCCAGCGCGCCGGCTACGGTCAGAGTAAGAGAACAGGGCAGTGACGGGGAAAAGAAGATTACCTACCAGGCGGTCAAAAAGAATGGAGTCATCGCAGAGCGAGAGATTACCAGTGAAGAAATACTCAAGAATCCGGTAGCCCGGGTTTTGGTCAAAGGCAATCAGGTGGTACAGGTGGCATCACGCGGCAGTTCCGGCATCAGCAAAGGCGTCCTGGATTGGCCGGTTTACGGGCCTATCAGCCAGTATTATCGGGGAGGACACCCGGCTATCGATATTACCGGAAAGACCGGTACCAGCCTGCGGGCCTCAGGCAGCGGGTATGTTGTATCCGCTGGCTGGAATGGCGGTTATGGCAACTGCGTCGTCATCGACCACGGCAATGGTTATTCCACCCGTTATGCGCATTGCAACAGCCTCAATGTATCTGTGGGGCAAAAGGTATCCCGAGGGCAGGTTATCGCTACCCTGGGCAGCACCGGACGCAGTACCGGCCCCCATTGCCATTTTGAAGTGATGTACAACGGTTCAACTGTGAACCCCTTGAGTGTTTTGAAGTAATGATAAATAATTCACCCTGGCCGTCTCTGGCCGGGGTTTTTATATTTTGTGTACTAAAAGGAGGCAGACCCAGTGTATGATGTAATAATCCTCGGTGCCGGACCAGCCGGGTTGACTGCGGCGATTTACACCGGACGGGCTAAATTGTCTACCTTGGTTTTGGAAGCGGCTATGGTAGGCGGCAATGCCGGCATTGCCGACCTTATTGAGAATTATCCCGGTTTTCCTGAAGGCATTAATGGCAGCGAGCTGATGGCCCGTTTTAGGCAGCAGGCCGAAAACTGCGGCGCCGAGATCCGCTATGATGAGGTCCTGGATATCGAGCGGTCAAGTCGAGGCATCCTGGTAAAAACCCGCTGTGGAGAGTTGACCGCGCGAGCGGTTTTGGCGGCTACCGGAGCCAGGCGCAGGGAACTGCAGGTCCCTGGAGAGCAGGAGTACTTGGGGAGAGGGGTTTCCTACTGTGCCACCTGTGATGGCGCCTTTTTCAGGAATAGTCCAGTAGCGGTGGTCGGGGGCGGAGATTCAGCAGTAAAAGAAGCCTTATACCTGGCCGGCATCGCTTCAGAGGTTTATCTTATACACCGCCGTGAGGGCTTCCGTGCCCATCAGGCTCTTGTGGAAAGAATGCACAGCAATGAGCGTATTGTTCTTAAGCTTAACCAGGTGGTACAGGGGATAGAGGGTGATCAGAGCGGGGTCAAACAGCTCCTGGTAAAGGATGTCAACGATGGCAGCATCAGAATTATACCGGTCGAAGGCGTATTCGTCAGTATCGGCATGGTGCCGGCCGTTGGCTTTCTTGAGAACCGCCTGGAGACGGACAGCGGATATATCGTGGTCAATGAAGAGCTTATGACTTCCATGCCCGGTGTTTTCGCGGCTGGAGACATCTGTTCCAAAAAGGTAAGGCAAGTTGCCACCGCAGTTGGGGACGGGGCTCTGGCAGGGGTAGCAATTACTGAGTATTTAAAGGAGTAGCACCAGGATTTGTCTTGTCATTCCCCAAGACCGGCATAGTATAATGGGATGCGAGGGGAGTGGGAATTTTGTCGTCCGTTAGATTTGATGGGGTCAAGGTGCCCCTGCTTTTAATTACTGTATTTATCATTATTATGATTTTGGTCAAGAACAGCCATGTTCTGCAAAGGTTTATGGTCAATCAGGAAATCCGTTTGAGCACCTCTCAATATGAGGTGACCAGCACGGAGCATTTTGACGTTAAATATCTGCCTATTGATGAAGCCTATGCCCCTATGGTGGCCGCTGTGGCAGAAGATGCCCGCCAATCGGTAAGCGGCATGTTCGGGGAACAGCCTCCAGAGCGAACTACCTTGATTATTTATCCCGACAGCGCCAGCTTGGCCAAAAGTTTTGGATGGAACAAAAACGCCAAGGCCATGGGGGTCTATTGGGGAGGATCGATCCGGGTCTTATCGCCCGGGGAATGGCTGAAAGAACCCAGTCAGGAGGCCTTTATCCGGGAAGGCCCGGTTTATCATGAATACGCGCATCTTATGGTGGATGAGGTCACAGAGGGGAATTACTCGCGCTGGCTTACCGAAGGCATAGCCCAGTATGTGGAAAAGCACCTGACCGGATTTGAATTTGCCAGTCCGGCGGTCAGGAACAGGGAGGTCACCCTGTATTCGCTGCGTCAGCTGGATAAAGACTTTGACAGCCTGGAAGAAAGCGTAGCTTACTGGCAGTCTTTACAGATAGTGGAGTATATTGTCGATCATTACGGAGAAGCTGCCATATGGCAGATCCTCAATGACCTGGGTGATGGTTATCAAATCGATGGAACGGTGGAGAAGACCCTGGGATTGAGTTATGAACGCTTTGAGGATGAAATGCTCACGGCTTTGGAAAAAGAATGGATTAGAGGGTGTAAGGTTTGAACAACAGGATGATTATAACTGGAGGTAATCCTCTTTTTGGCAAGGTGCGCGTCAGCGGCGCGAAAAATGCCGGCCTGGTATTGATGGCGGCCAGCATCCTGGCGGAAGGTGAGACCATACTGGACAATCTGCCCCGCATCCGGGATGTTGAAGTGATGACCCAGATCCTCAACGAGATAGGGGCCGACACCAGGTGGAACTCTGACGACAGCCTGTCTATACTGGTCCCCGGAGGGTTGCTTGGCCGCACCACGTCTTACGAACTGGCTAAAAAACTCCGGGCCTCCAATCTCTTGATGGGCGCCTTGCTGGGGCGCCAGGGAGAAGCGGTGATTTCCCTGCCGGGCGGATGCGATATCGGTTCCCGGCCTATGGATCTGCATCTTAAGGGTGTACAGGCCCTGGGGGCGATCACTCAGATCGAACATGGCTATATATACGCTCAAAGCCATAAACCGGGGGGAGCGCGGGTGTATCTGGATTTCCCCAGCGTCGGCGCCACCGAAAATATTATCATGATGGCCAGCCGCACCCCGGGTATGAGTGTGATCGAGAATGTGGCCAAGGAGCCGGAAATCGTCGATCTCGCCAATTTTCTCAACTCCATGGGGGCCCGCATCAGGGGAGCGGGAACCGATGTGATCAAAGTTGAAGGGGTTTCACAGCTGAAGCCCTGCCGCTACGCCATCATACCTGACCGGATCGAGGCCGGAACTTATATGGTTGCTGCTGCCATATCCGGCGGGGAAGTAAAGGTGCAAAACGTCATCCCCACTCATCTGCATCCGGTTATCGCCAAGCTGCAGGAGACCGGGGCCTATGTTGAGGAATGCGATGAGGGCATATTGGTCAGGGCCGGGGAAAACATCCATCCGGTAGACATCAAGACTTTGCCTTATCCTGGCTTCCCCACAGATATGCAGTCCCAGATGATGGCCCTGCTATGCCGCAGTCAGGGCTCAAGCGTCATCGTGGAGAATGTATTTGAAAACCGTTTCCAGATCGTTGATGAGTTGAAGCGCATGGGCGCCAACATTAAGGTAGAGGGCCATACCGCTATTGTAGAGGGGCAGCCCCTTTTGTGCGGCGCCCGGGTGAAAGCCACCGATTTGCGCGCTGGAGCAGCCCTGGTTTTGGCCGCCCTGGCCGCCAGGGGCGAGACCATAATCGACGATGCCGGCCATATTTTCAGGGGTTATGAGAAGATGCCCGAGAAGCTGACCAGACTGGGGGCAGCGGTGCGAACCGAGTAATTTCCCCGCTGATCAAATCCGGGCACATTGCTATAACCATATCAGCCCAGAGGCCTTCAGGCCTCTTCAGACCGTCGACAAAAGCGAATAACTGCGTTGCTCAATAGGTCCGCTCAATCAACGTACTATTTGTACGCCTCAATCGCGGTCTTATTGAGCGCCTTGCTCTTCGCTTCCGTCGTTCGCTCTGCCCAGCTTGTTGACTTTATCAACAAGCTGAAGAGGCCTGAAGGCCTCTTTTTTTATGGGCAGATATCATGGAATAATTAGTTCTCAGCAGCACAAGCTATAGGGAAAAAAAGCAGGGATTGGATGTGATTAGTTGATGAAAGAAGTGGGAGTAAAAATCTGGCTGGTCTTTGCCGGCTGTTTTTGCACCGGTTTGCTGCTATTTACCCTATTATACACTGGTTTGGGAAATAGCCAGCCAACGGTCGTTCCACAGCAGGCGGAGGGGAGCATCAGTGAGGTGGCGGCTGCAGTAAGCCCTTCGATTGTGGGCATCAATAATTTTCAGCAACAAGGGGATGTTTATGATCAAATCAGCGTTGAGAGCACCGGATCCGGCGTTATTATTGACTCTGAAGGGCATATCGTCACCAATAACCATGTGATCAAAGGGGCCGATCGCATAACCGTTACCCTGGCAGACGGAAATGAAAAGGAAGCGCAGCTTATTGGCGCAGATCCCCAGACCGATTTGGCTCTGATTAAAATACAAGTGGATGGCAAGCTTTCGCCCATCATCTTTGGCGATTCCGAGCAGTTGGTAGTTGGCCAGCAAGTAGTGGCAATAGGCAATCCCCTGGGTCTGCGTTTTGCTCGTTCGGTTACGGCTGGAATCGTCAGCGGCCTTAACCGCTTGCTGGCTACCGAGGAAGGCAGCGCTTTTCGCCTGATTCAAACCGATGCAGCCATCAACCCGGGCAATAGCGGCGGGGCTTTAGTCAACCTGGATGGGCGGCTGATGGGTATCAACACCGTAAAAATCGTCGAAGCCGGTTTTGAAGGCATGGGTTTTTCAATCCCTTCCAATCAGGTGCAAAAAGTGATCGATCAGCTCAAGCGTCATGGCAAAGTGATACGCCCTTTTCTGGGGATAAGAATTCTGGGGGAGATAAATGGAGAACAAGCCCGGCATTTCAGCCTTCCAAGCAGGTCCGGGGTAGTGGTGGAGCCGGTCGCTAAAAGCCCGGCCGCTAAAGCTGGAATCAAATCTTACGATATAATTATCAGCATCGATAATGAGGATGTGGCAACCGGCCTGGAGCTGCAGGAGAAGATCGCTAACCGCAAGGTGGGGCAGAGCATAGAAGTTAAACTGCTGCGGCTGGTGGGGGGCGACCTGTCTCAGGCTCAGGTGATAACCGTTCCAGTGGTACTCCAGGAAGGATAACCACCTGAGAAGATCCTGGCCACAGGCCTTTTAAAGGGAGCAGTGCAGTTTTGAAAATACGTATAATTTCCGTAGGGAAAATTCGGGAACCGTTTTATCAGGCCGGAATTCAAGAGTACGTTAAACGCCTCACCCCATACAGCAATGTGGAACTTGTAACCGGTTTTGAGGAAAAGGCCCCGGCCCGGCCTGGCGATCAAGACATCATTCAGGTAAAACAGAAAGAGGGGCAGCGCATCCTACAGCAGATCGCTCCCGGGGAATACCTGGTATTATGTGATGTGCAGGGACAGGCCGGCAGTTCTACGGAACTGGCAGCCAGGGTCGGGCAATGGATGCTGAGCGGCAAATCCCGGATTAACATTGTAGTCGGCGGTGCTTACGGACTGGACAGGGGAGTAATAGAAGCTGCTCACGAGCGGATATCACTCTCCAGGCTGACCTTTCCGCACCAAATGGCGGTGTTGATACTGGTTGAACAATTATACCGCACTTTTAAAATACTACGCGGCGAACCGTATCACCACTGACATTAACAAATGCCATATTCACCAAGATTAGAAATCATCTTGCCAAGATAAACTGCAGGCTTTAGAAGTTGATCAGAAATACGGGAGTATGGGCTTTAAAAAAGAGAAGGAGAAAGCGGGAGGAGGACTATAATGACAAACATAGTGATCGTAGGGGGAGGGATGGGCGGCAGTACCATCCTGAGGTCATTCCACGGTATCGACACATTCCGGGTTTTGGGTATTTGTGATGTAAACCCGGCGGCTCCCGGTATGCGGCTGGCACAGGAATTGGGGATACCGGCCTTTTCAGATTTAAAAGAGATGCTGCAATTGCCGGCACTGGACATTATCATTGAAGCCACCGGAAATGGCCGGGTGCGCGAACAAGTGATGACTGCCAAGCCCGATCATGCCACATTGATGGATTCTGCCGCCGCCAATCTAATGATGACCTTCGTAGAAGAGCATGAAAAGGTTTTAAACCGGGCGCGCAGCAAAAAGCAAGCCTTTCGCACCACCGCACCGTTTCTGGTGCAAACCTATGGACGGGACGGAGTGATCTATTTTAGCACTGACCTGGAACGTTTTGACTTTGTGGAGAACCATAATATCAACGTGGCCGGTATTCGTGTCGGGGAGCGCCTTAATCAGGACGGACCCATTCAGCGCTGTATCAGTCAGGGACGCGTTATTTCTCAAGCGGTTGATGAAAAAGTCTATGGCATACGCCTGTATGTGTGGGTAATGCCGATTTTCGAGGCTGAGGATGAGAAAAAACCGGTGATAGGCGCCTGTGGGGTATTTGCCCCCAAGCTCCATCCGGTTGCCAAGGCATTTGACATCTTTGCGCCTATCATCATTGAATCTCAGCCAGAAGGAGCCTGGGTGGGGGTGACGGACCTGGAGAAGGTCACACATCGCATGGGCTCTGACAAATTCGACCTCAAGGAGTTTGTAGCCGGAACCCCTCTGCAGGACGGAGACACTGGCTCAGCCACTATCAGAGCCCGGCGCAAGACCCAGGTGGATATCGCTACCAAGAAGTACGGCAATATGCGTATGTTGGGAATCCCTCTCTTTGACGAGGACAGCGGCGAGCTGGTTGGATCATTTGGCATTACCACCCCCAGAAATCTGGCCCGTGATCTGCAGGAAATGGCAGCCAAATTGAGCCTGACCACCGCAGAAATCGCCGAAGCCATGCAGGGTATTGCCGAATCAGCCGGCGAAATCACCCATACCGAAGGCCAATTGGCCCAGCATATCAGAGCTGTTCAGGACAATTCAGCCAGTATCAGTGAGATATTAGGCTTTATTAAGAGCGTGGCCGACCAGACCAAGATGCTGGGTTTGAATGCGGCAATTGAAGCAGCCCGGGCAGGAGAACACGGACGCGGATTCGGAGTGGTGGCCGAAGAAATCCGCAAGCTATCGGACCAATCCAAACAAACCGCCGATGAAATCGGCAAACTGATCCGGGAGATAGACAGCACCGTGAAAGAAGCAGTTGCGGCTTCAGAGGGTACAGTACAGCAGAGCCAGGAGCAAGCCGCTTCTACTGAAGAGATCACCGCTTCCGTGATGGAGATGGCCCAGATGGCGGAGAAGTTGACCGGAGTTGCCAAGACCCTTTAAAAAGGGCTACAAGGGGGCCGGACACAAGCCCGGCCCCCAGACCGTCGACAAAAGCGAATAACTGCGTTGCTCAATAGGTCCGCTCAATCAACGTACTATTTGTACGCCTCAATCGCGGACCTATTGAGCGCCTTGCTCTTCACTTCCGTCGCTCGCCTGCACAGCTTGTTGACTTTGTCAACAAGCTGGAGGCCGGACACAAGCCCGGCTCCTATTTTCATTCTGAAGGAAAAATACCCCGGTGGGGCAATATATTCTAAAAGGGGTTTTGAAATATGGAAAGGGAACTTAAATCGGTCCCGGGTGTGGCTACTTTTGCCGGGGGATGCTTTTGGTGTATGGCGCCGCCGTTTCTAAACCATCCCGGAGTCGCCGAGGTGATTTCCGGATACACCGGAGGTCATTTGGAAAACCCCAGTTATGAGACGGTATGCAGCGGCGGAAGCGGACACTATGAAGCCGTGCAGGTTTTATATGATCCGGCCCAGGTCAGTTATGAAGCACTCCTGCAGATATTCTGGCAGCAAATCGACCCCACCGACGCCGGGGGGCAATTTTATGACCGCGGGGAATCCTATCGGACTGCGATATTCTATCATGATGAGGCTCAGAAGAGCGCTGCCCTGGCTTCAGTTAAACAACTGGCCGGGAGCGGCCGCTTTAAATCTGCAGTAGTGACCAAGGTTTTGCCGGCCGAAGCCTTTTATCCCGCCGAGGATTATCACCAACGCTATCACGAAAAGAATCCCTTGCATTACAAAAGCTACCGTCTGGCTTCGGGAAGGGACGCTTTTATCCGGCATTATTGGAAACCGCCCCAATAGCCGAGAAAAGAAGGACTGTTTTCGGGCTGCATATAGGTGCAGTCCAGAATCAGGCAGTTTAATGATATGCCAGGTCTTATTTGAGGTCATGTAAATCGCAGGAATCCAGGGTTTGTTTATGTTATTATAGATGATATGATGGGCTACTGGCCGCAAAAGGCCGCTCCACGCTTTAGGATGCGCAGAGAAAGAAGGCTGTGCTCATTATTTATTTAAATAGCTGATATTCCTGCAGCAATCGATCGTGTTCGATCTGCAGCTGGGCGGATAGGCGCTCATTTTCAGGGCTGACAAATTGCTGGGCTTGATAGATGCGAAGCAATGCTTCATGAACCCGGTTTTGGGCATATTCGATCTCCTGCATGGTCAGTCCGATCTGGGCCTGCATTACACTTTGATGTGCTGACTGAGCGCAGTCAAGGGCTTCGCTTATGGATTGGCCGGCCTGCGCCAGGAATCTACCGCTGCGATCCAATTGTGTCAACATAAAGCCTCCTTAGCCAGTAGTCTTGCTTACTATCAATATTTCCCAAGAACAAGATTTTTATAGAATGAGGCTTAAAGTTTGAGGCATATAGTTAGCCTAAGACAAAACCGGGAGGGGTTGAAGGAGGATGCGTTGTCCATTTTGTAGAGAGAGGATTCCCCAAGGATTAACGGAGTGCCCGGAGTGTTATGAGTCTTTGTTGGTACAGCAGCCCGAGTATTGCCCGATATGCGGAAGCGTTTGGAGAGAGGGCAATTTCTATTGCCGGTTTTGCGGGTCGCGATTGATGTGGATGCTAAATGAAGGCCTGTTGGAGCAGGCGTGCCCTGTCAAGAATGAGGTCAGGGAAACCCCGGAGGGGCTGGTATTGGTGGGGTTTGTACACCGGGCTATCGCCGGTGTTTTGGACACGGTAGTCATTCTTGCTATCATAGGGTTTTGGATGCCTCAGGCGGCCAGCCTGACATTTACCTGGCAAAGCCTTGTTTCCGCCGCGTTTTGGGTGGGGCAAAGCAGGGCTTTATTGACCGTTTTTGGACTAATGGTGTTGTATTATACGGCTTTTGAAGGCCTGCTGGGCTTTACCCCCGGCAAGCTGATCGCGCAGATCAAGGTGGTCGGTCAGGATGGTTCCAAAATAGGGATATTTGCCGCCTTATTGCGCAATCTCTTGAGAATCGTCGACCTCCAGTTCTTCTGCCTGGTGGGGGCTGTACTTATATGGAAAACCCCCTTACAGCAGCGCTGTGGGGATTTGGCGGCTAAAACCATAGTGGTTCGATTACTATAGAAACAGGGGCCCTGGCGGTAACCCCAGGGCCCAGACCGTCGACAAAAGCGA